>JAXMIV010000247.1:0-3601 GCA_034377045.1 Prosthecobacter sp.
ATTTCATCGGCCAGCAACACCTGCGCAAAGATCGGCCCGGGATGAAACATGAAGGTGCCGGCATCCTTGTCGTAGATCGAGGCGCCGAGAATGTCCGCAGGCAGCAGATCGCTGATGAACTGCACGCGCCGAAACTGCA
Organism: Prosthecobacter sp.; assembly: GCA_034377045.1. Classification (GTDB taxonomy): domain Bacteria; phylum Verrucomicrobiota; class Verrucomicrobiia; order Verrucomicrobiales; family Verrucomicrobiaceae; genus Prosthecobacter. Next base: position 140 of record JAXMIV010000247.1, read on the forward strand.
ACCCCAACGCCTGCGCCAGGGCCTGCGAAAGCAGGGTTTTCCCGACGCCGGGATGGTCTTCAAACAACAAATGCCCACGCGCCAGAAGGCAGGTCATGGCCAGGCGGATCACCGGCTCCTTGCCCAGGAGAATCTGCGAGACACTCTGGATGAGCCGCTCGAGTTGTTGCTGCGCCTGCAAAGCCTGGGCGGCGGGCAGCGTCAGATCAGAGGAGGAAACGATTCGCGCAGACACGACGGCGGAGGGAGGGTGGGGAAGAAGGGGGTTGAATACCTTACGTACTCTGGCTGGATTCGGAGGCAGCCCGCAAGCTTTACTCTTTCCGCACTGGAAAGATTTTCCCCTCTGCGCCATTTCATTCCCCTCCGCATGTCTTACACCTTCCCCCGCTCCTCCGCCCTTTTCGAACGCGCCCAGCGCAGCATCGCCGCCGGCGTCAACAGCGGCATCCGCAAGATGGAGCAGCCGGTGCCGCTCTACTTTGATCACGGCCAGGGCAGCCGCCTCTGGGATGTGGACGGCAATGAGTACATCGACTTTCAAATCGGCCAGGGCGCCTTGCTCTACGGGCATGCCCAGGGCGGCATGGCGGATGCGATCGCGGCCCAGGCCCGCCTCGGCACCCACTGGGCGGCGCAGTCGGAACTGGAGATCGATGTCGCCGAGCGCCTGCAAAAGATGATTCCCGGCGCCGAGCGCGTGCGCTTCAACAACTCCGCCACCGAGGTCGTGCTCTCCGCCTTGCGGCTGGCGCGCGGGCACACCGGACGGCCTTTGATCTTGAAGTTCGAAGGTCACTATCATGGCTGGTCGGACGAGGGATTGGTCGGCTATGCGCCGCCACCGGACAAGTGGGGCGACGATGAAGCCCCGACCCGCCTGCACCCCAGCAAGGGCGTCATTCCGGAGGTGCTTGGCACCTTTGTCGTCGCCCGCTGGAATGACCCGGAACATCTGCGCCGCCTCGTCGATGCGCACCACGGCCAGATCGCCGCCATCATCTTTGAGCCGGTGCTTTGCAACACGGGCTGCATGCCCCCCGCCGTCGGCCTGCTCAGCACGATCCGCGAACTCTGTGACCGCGACGGCATCGTCATGATCGCCGATGAAACCATCACCGGCTTCCGCTTTGGCGCCAGTTGCGCGCAGGGCTACTACGGCTTTGTGCCCGACCTCACCATCCTCGGCAAGGCCGTCGGCGGCGGCACGCCTTTCGCCGCGCTGGTGGGCAAGAAGGAGTTCTTCGCCAAGATCATCAGCGGTGAAGTCATCCACGCCGGCACATTGAATGCCAACCCGCTCTGCCTCGCGGGCGCGAAGTGGTGCCTCGACCAAGTCATCGCGCTCGGCGCGGAGCATCCAAAGAAGATGATCGCGCTGGGTGACAAACTCATGGCCGGACTGCGGGCGCTCGCGGACCAGCACGGCATTCCCTTGCGGCCGCAAGGCCCCGGACTCGTATTCCACTCCACCATGCTCAAAGCCGGAGCCGATGAAGGCCCCGTCACCAGTTACCGCGACTACGTGCGCCGCCAGGATGCGCCGCGCTGGGCGCATCTGCGCCGCTGCCTCCTCGAAAATGGCGTCCGCGCCATCGAGCGCGGCCTTTGGTTCCTCAGCCTCGCCCACACGGAGGCCGACATCGATGAAACGCTCAAGCGCGCCGCGCCCGCTTTTGCGCAGCACGCGCGTGAATGGAAAGCTGCTTGAGTCGTTGACTCTCGCGCCTGGTATCGCACCCTTGCCACCGTCATGCCGCGCATCCTCATCGCCGGTCTTTTCCACGAGACCCACACCTTTCTTGAAGGCACCACGCCGCTTTCGCAATTCGCCGTGCTTTCCGGCGCCAAACTCCTCGCCACCAAGGGCGATGTCTCGCCCATGGGCGCTGTCCTGGAACTGGCGGATGAACTGGGTTGGGAGATGATTCCCGCCGTCGACTATCGCGCGCAGCCCAGCGCCATCGTTGAAGACGAAGTCATCGAATCGTTTTGGCAGGGATTTGTTGAAAATGCTCAGCCGGCCCTAACCGAAGGTGTGGATGCGATCTATCTGGTCCTGCACGGCGCCATGGCCGCGCAATCGCTGGTGGATGTGGAAGGCGAAATCCTGGAGCGCCTGCGCAGGCTTCCGGGCGCGGAGAAGGTGCCCGTCTTCGGCGTATTCGATCTGCATGCCAACTTCACCGCGCGCATGGCGGCGCTGGCCGATTGCCTCGTTGGCTACCGCGAGAATCCGCATACCGATGCGCGCGAATGCGGCCTGATCGCCGCGAAGCTGCTCGACCGCTGCCTGCGCACCGGCGAGCGCCCCAAGATGCACTGGCGTCACTCCGGCGTCATGTGGCCGCCCACCGGCACCGGCACCGCCACCGATCCCATGAAGGCCTTGGAATCCATGGCCCGCGCCATGGAGAAGGAACCCGGTGTCTGGGCCGTCAATGTCATCGCCGGCTTCTCCTTTGCGGACACGCCGGATACCGGGGTGAGCTTCACCGTCGCCACCACGGGAAGTGATGCGGAGGCTGCCGTGTTGCTGAACCAACTGTGTGATCAAACCGTGGCCATGCGCGAACTCGGCAACACCACTGAACAACTTGTCGGCGATGTTTTGCACAGTCTCTTCCCCATCGCCGAAGGCCTCACGGTGCTCGTCGAACCTTCCGACAACATCGGCGGCGGCGCGCCTGGCGATGGCACTGGACTGCTGCGCGCCTTCATCCATTGGCGCGTCCCCAACTGCGCCGTCTGCATCGCCGACGCGGAAGCGGTGGCCAAACTGGCGCACCTGCCGAAGGGACAGCGGATCACCCTGCCCATCGGCGGCAAAGGCAGCCGTCTCGATGCCGGACCGATGGAACTCGAAGTCGAAGTCATTTCCCACAGCAACGGCAAATTCGATCTCGAGGACCCGCAAAGCCACCTCGCGTCCATGCACGGCCGCCACATCGACATGGGCCCCACCTCCGTCGTCCGCCACAAGGACGTCACCATCCTGCTGACCAGCCTCAAAACCCCGCCCTTCGACCTCGGCCAATGGCGCAGCCAGGGCCTCGAACCGAAGGACTTCTCCGTCATCGGCGTCAAAGCCGCCGTCGCCCACCGCCGCGCCTACGACTCCATCACCGCGAGGATGATCTGGGTCGACACCCCCGGCCCCTGCAGCAGCAACCTTAAAGCCCTCCCCTTCGAAAAAATCCGCCGCCCGATTTACCCGCTGGATGAGTGAGGGAGCGGGGGAGGAATTGAAGATGGAAAATAGAGGATGGAGGATTGAAAGGGGATGACACTGACTTGAGGCGGGAAAGTATGGGGATTTGAGCGTGTTTTTATTTTGTTCCCCAGCCCCCATTTTCAGCACAAAGGATTGATTGTGAGGGATTTGCGCTGGGGATTCGGTGTCCCCAAATGATCCCCATGGGGATGAAAGTCCCCATTTTTGAAGGCTGACAGAGAAAAGGC
>JAXMIV010000248.1:0-2593 GCA_034377045.1 Prosthecobacter sp.
TTCCCTCGCCCCGCTTGCGGGGAGAGGGCGAGGGTGAGGGGCTGTTCCCTGACGCCGACAAAGCCCCCCAAAAAGCAAAATCCCTCTCCCGAAGGAGAGGGATTGAAACTTCGCTGCGCAGCCTTGCTGCTGCAAAACCTACTGACCCGCCTTGTCGGTCGCCTTGGCCGTCGTCGGCTGCTTGGAGGTCAGTTCCAGGAAATCGCGCATGATGTTGACGGTTTCCAGTTTGGTCGGCTCAAGTCCATAGGGGAACTTCGCCGCGTCTGACCCACCGTCTTCGTCGTCACTTCGCGCGGCCACTCGCATGCCGGTGCTTTGCTCACGGGTAAAGGCGGACTCCGGCACAAGTTCCGCTTTGTCGACATTGTCGAGCGTCAGGTGGTAAACCTTGATGCCGCCGTCCTTGAGCTTATCCGTAACTTCCTTGGCACGGGCGGCGCGCTCCGTTTCCTGATTCTCGCGGCGCGCTTTCGACTCCTGCGTATCCTTTTGCCGTTCGGCAAGATTCAAGGTGGCCGTGTTTTTGTCGATCCGCTCTTTCAGGCGCTTCGACTCATCAAGAATGTACAGGAATTCAGGATTTTGGACCAGGCGGCTCTGCAACCGCGTGCGCAATTCTTCGACTGGCAGAGGTCCCTTCTGCACCAGGTTGTATTTGCGCGCTGGGATCGTGTCGTAAGGCAGTGCGTTGTCTGCGGACGCTTCACCGATGTCCAGCACATCGCGGATGGAGGGCAGCACCAGTTCGGGTTCGACACCCTTGAGCTGGGTGGAACCACCGGCGATGCGGTAGAATTTTTGGATCGTCACCTTCAAGTTGCCGGCCCGGCTCTTGTCACTGAAGAAGGGCATGTAGCGTTCCACCGGCAGGATGGTCTGGACGGTGCCTTTGCCAAAGGTCGACTTGTCGCCAACAATCAGAGCCCGGCCGTAGTCCTGCAACGCTGCCGCGAGAATCTCAGAAGCTGAGGCGCTGGTCTTGTCCGTGAGCACGATCATCGGGCCGTCGTAGAAAGCCTTCTCATTCTCACAATCCCGCCACGTGATCGACCCGCGCCAGTCCTTCGCCTGCACCACCGGACCGGCGGGAACAAACAATCCGGTGAGACGGATGGCTTCTTCAAGCGAGCCGCCACCATTGCCGCGCAGATCCAGCACGAGGCCTTCGATCTTCTCCTTCATCAGCCGCGCCAGCAGGCGCTGCACGTCATCCGTCGTGCTGACGGTGCCTTCTTCCATGTCGGCATAAAAGGAGGAGAGGTTGATCCAGCCAAGCTTCATGGGTTTGCCCAGGTCCGCCGGCGTGGTGATCAGTTCGGCATTCGCCAGCTTCTCTTTCAGTTCCACTTCACCACGAACGATCGAGATGATGGTGGTGCCGGCAGGGTCAGCGGCCGGGATCACTTTCAGGCGCACCGTGGTGCCGTCCTTGCCGCGGATCATGTCGACGATCTTCTGCAGCTTCATGTACTTCGTTTCCACGAACTCCGCATCCCCCTGTGCCACACCCGTGATCTGGTCGTTGAGCTTGAGTTGGCCCTGCTTGTCCGCCGGTCCGCCCACGACAATGCCCTGGATCTCAGCGACGTCTTCCTTCACTCCCAGCAAGGCGCCGATGCCCACCAGCTTGTGCTTCATCTGAATGTTGAAATTATCCGTCTCATTCACGCTCATGTATTCCGTGTGCGGATCGTAGGCGGAGGAAAGGCACGACAGGAAGAAATCCACCACGTCTTCCTGGTCATTCTCTTCGACGGTTTCGATCAGGCGCTCATAGTCCTTCAGCACCCGTTCCGCCGGCGTCATCTCTTTCGCCGGAGCCTTGGCGGGCGCCTTGGCAATCTTTGGGTCGGCGGCCTTGTTCTCAGCGGCGGCATCGGGCTTCGCGGTTTTTGCTTTTTCCGCGGCTTTCTCAGCCTTCTTCTTGGCGTCTTCCGCCTTGGCTTCTTCAACCAGCTTTTCCTGAAGCATGTTGTCCTCAAGGATGTCCATCCACAGGCTATCCTGTTCGGCGACATTCTTCGGGTACGGCGCTTTGTCGCGCTTCATCTGAATCGTCCGACTGGAGTCAAAGGTGAACTTGTGGTTCAGCAGGGCCTTCTTGGCGAATTCCATGCGCTGTTTGACCCGCTGCTTGTACACGTCATAGATCTCTATCGCCGGGCTGACGTTGCGCATCAGCACATGGTCGTCGAGCGTCGTGTCGTACTTGGCCTTGAATCCATCGACATCTTCCTGCGTGAAGAAAATGTGTTTGAAGTCGAGCAGGTTCAAATAGTTCTCCAGCAGTTTCGCCGAGACTTCATCGTCGAAATCCCGGTGCGAATAGTGGTGGCTCTGGAGCATGTAGGCCACGTGCATGGCCACCTGCCCAAAATTGGTTTCCGAGCGCGCTGGACTAAAAACCAGCGACAGGGCGGCCACGCTGGCAGCCACGAGGGACAAGGGGGTTCGGATCATGGTGCTTGCTCTTATTACGACGCTAAGGCGATTTGTAAGCGTAGATTTTGCTGTTTGACGGTTGAAAAGTCCACTGGTTTCCGACAGGTGCGCTCCGCCCATGCTCTCCATCGCCACCTACACGGGCGGC
>JAXMIV010000249.1:0-7016 GCA_034377045.1 Prosthecobacter sp.
GGAAACTCAGCGCGAAAACGCTTCAGCACTTCCGCGTAGAGCTCGTTGCTGAGATCGAAGATGTAGCCGGTGTCCGCATTCAAGACAAAGACCATCTCGATGCCGTAATGCTCGCCGCATTGCTGCATCCAGCGGACGCTCTTGGAGAAACCGTCCCAGTCGGGCTGGCGATCCTTGAAAGGCAGAAGGGTGGCCACGCAGAGACGAGTCGTGGCCGTGTGGTCCACCAGTTCCTCCTCGCCCACATAAGCCCATTGGGTTTCCTGCCAGGTGGTGGCGGGCGTCAGGTCGGCGGGGTTCGAAATCAGGTCGGGCATGGCCCGATGGTAAAAAGGAACCGCCGCCGTGCAAATGCGTGATTACAATCCGGCCACACCCGCCACATAGGGCGTGTAGTACTCGATGTACCCGATCATCATTTCGTCAAAGGTTTGCTGACCCCACCGGACGTTTTTGGTGGGATCGGGATTGGCGGGATTGCCTTCGCTGTTGTCGTAGACGGCGGTGACCTTCACCCGGCTGCCTTGGGGGAGGAAATGCGGTTGGGCGTAGTCGTAGCGGAGCTGCCAGTTGAAGTCGTATTTGGGGATGTCGAGCAGAAGCTCGTTCTTGCCGTCGGGGTAGGTGACTTCAAATTTGAAGGCTTTTCCGCGCACATGCATGTGCGCCATGTAGGCCAGGACGTTCATATCGCCCGGGACCGGGCGCTCGGCCACTTCGACATGGTTCGCTTCACCCGGCGGGATGTTCAGGCGCGGATTGGGCACCGCGGCGGTGTGGACGACGTAACGCGGGGTGTCCTTGGCGAAGACAAGGCCCATCCGCAATTGATCTTCGGTGCGCTTGCCGTTAGGCGTATAGTGAATTTGAAAACTGACCGTCGAACCGGCGGGAAGTTTTTTCGCGAAGCCGGCGGGCCAGAGGTGGGAGCCGTTGCCGGGAACATAGGCGGCCCAGTAGCCTTCGTTCCCCTCGCCGCGATTCGTGATTTTTTCTCCCTTTGGATGCACCTGCACAATCACGTGGTGAACCACGGCCCGATCCGTGGGCTGAATTTCATAACCGCGCACCCAGCGATCTTCCGAAAAAGTAGTCGCCACCGTGACAAATTGATACGGCATGGTCCCTTCCGCCTTGATGCTGATCGGCTGCGGGAGTTGGACAATGGCATCAGGCTCGCCAATGCCCCACTCTTCTGGAAAGCGCACCGGCCGGGGCGCATCGGCCGCATCACCGCGTGGGCGATTGCTTGCCAACCAGTTGAGCAGATCCGCCTTGTCCTGAAGCGACAAGGACACGTCATTGATCCAGGGAGAATGCGCTTGCCCTTCGAATGGAGCGGCAAACCAGGGTGGCATCGCGCCTCGGTCGACTTGTTTGCGGATCATGCCCGCGTGCTCAATGACATCCTCGTACGTATCGAGGCTGAACGGCCCGACGCCGCCCTGGCGATGGCATTCGATGCAGTGGTTCTGCAAGATACGCTCCACCTGATGGTGATAGGTCACCGGTACCGGCGCGGCGGCGACGGATTGTGGTTTGTCGAGGGTACATCCGGGAGCCGTGGTGGCGGCGATGGCCGGCACCTGCTGGCGCAGCATCGCCGTCACCGCATCGCGAAGATAGGTCTTGGTCGGGCTTTCCTTCGAATAGCCGAGTCCATACTGGTCATTGATCGCACCGCGATACACCAAAGTTCGGCTGGCATCGATCAGGAAGACTTCCGTCGTGGTCGTCGCCGCCAGCGTGGCCGTTAGGCGGCTATCCTGATCATGAACCACGGGAGACTTCAAGCCGTGGCTGGAGATGAACTTGTCGATCTCCGCCGCGGTTTCCGTGGCCACTGGGCAGACTAACAAAAAGCGCACCCGCTTCTCCAGGCATTCCCTTTCCAACCGCGCGAGTTCGGCGCCGAGTTTGTTGCTGATCGGGCAGGTCGCGCCAAAAAAGGCGATCACCAGCCCCTCGTTCCCATTCAGCCGGGCGCTGAGTGGCTGCTCCGTCCCGCCGATGGTTTTGAGCGTCAGGTCCGAAACCAGATGGCCGACCCCGTATTCGCTGCCCTTGAGAATCTCCGGCGCTTCCTTCAAGGCTGGGTCTTCAGTCGCAGGCTTCACGGTGGTTCCACCGGGCACGATCTCACCGCCGCGCCGTAATTTGGCCATCGCGGTCTTGGCCTCGTCCAGCGTCACATCGCCGCTCTTATCCAGGTCCAACTGCGCGAACCACTGCTTCTTGGGCAGTTCCTCCACGGTCAGCCTGCCGTCATGGTTCTTGTCCAATTGATCGAAAAGGCCGTCGCCCGATCCGCCTGGTGTTGTTTCAGGGACGACCCGCTTGCCGCGCAGGGCCTTGATTGACTCCGCCAGCGTCAGCTCGCCATTGCCGTCCAAATCCAGCTTCCTGAGATAAGACTCGGCGTTGAGTTCCTCTCCGGAAATGACGCCATCGGAGTTCTTGTCGAAGCCCTTGAATTTTTCTTCGATGACGCCGACTTGAGCGGCCAAAGGGCCGGCTGCCAACAGGAGGAAGAAAGGAACAATGATTTTCATGGGCAACTGGGTAACGCCGTTGAGAGCGGCGCGGTAACAGCCTAAACCTGTTCCGAGCAGGAAAAGTTGCGCCTCAGGAGGCGCTGCCGGCGCGCAGGACGCCGTCGCTGAGAATACGGGCGCGCAAGCCGCCGTTGCCTTTCAGGGCGGCCTCGGCGCCGGGAGCAAAGGCCTCGTCCATCCAGTGGCAGGGCGAGCATTCCTGGGTGCCAAAAAAGCGTACTCCCTGAACCTCAAATTCCTGGTCGATAAGCGTGTTCAGATCGACGCCCTTGGTAATGATGTTTCTGCGGAAAACGGAGGGGGAAACCCCCAGTGCATTGAATTGTTCACACAGCCGCTCATAGACTTCATGGGCAAAGAAGGTCACCTGACCTTTGTAGTCCTCCTTGAAGCCAAAAAAGCGATCGCCGACCAAACCCTTGCCGGTCACGCACGCCACGGACTCCACCTCGATCATGGGCGTCGTACCGGCGGGCTGCCCGTGGTGCCCGAAGTAGGTGTGATCCGGGGAAATGTAGAGGTGCAGGATCTGCATGGACCCTCCAGTTTCACCCAAAGCCGTCAGGAATCAATGGCTTGTCCAAAATCACCTTGGCGTCCCGCCTTGTCTGCGCCAGTACCACAGCCATGAGAGACGGCAGCAGCATTCGTGTTGGCATCATTGGCGCCGGCGGCATCGTCAAGCAGCGGCACCTGCCGGGATTGCGGGCGCTGCCGAATGTGCGCATCACGGCGGTGAGCAATGCCACGCTCGCCAGCGCCGAGGCGTTTTGCCGTGACTTCGCGCCCGAAGCCCAAGCAATCGTCCGTTGGGAGGACCTCGTGGACAATGATGAAGTCGACGTGGTCTGGATCGGCGCGCCGCCGCACATGCATCACGATGCCACCTGCTTCGGGCTGGAGCGCGGCAAGCACGTCTTTACCCAGGCGCGCATGGCAGCCAGTCTCCAGGAAGCCGAGCACATGTGGGAAAAGTCGCTCAGCTTTCCCGAACTCGTCGCCGCGATTTGCCCCGCGCCCCATGGCATGCGCGGCGGTGAGATGGTGAAAAAGCTGCTGGCGGAAGGGGCGATCGGCATCCCCCACCAGGCATTGCTGCACAGTTTCAGCGCCGCCTGGCTGGATGCCACCCAGCCTGCGCATTGGCGGCAGCAGGTGGACGTGAGCGGCATTCAGATTCTCACCCTGGGGATCTATATCGAGGTTCTGCAACGTTGGTTAGGCCACATCGTCGAAGTGGAGGCGCGGGGCAACGTGGTGATTCCCCAGCGTCACGGACTCACCGTGGAAACCCCGGACTTTGTCCATGTGCTGGCCAAGTTTCGCAGCGGCCTCGAAGCCACGATGCTTTTCAGCGGCGTCGCTGCGCATGCGCCGACGGACAAGCTTTGGCTATTCGGGTCAGAAGGCACCTTGAGTTATGATTTCCAAACGGAAGAAGTGTTCCTCGGCAAGCTCGGTGGCAAGCTGGAAGTGGTTCCGGTTCCTCCGGACATGCAGCGGCAGTGGACGGTGGAGCGCGATTTCATGCAGGCCGTAGCCGATCCCCAAGCGCCACGACCCAAGCCCGACTTCATCGAAGGCGTCTGCTACATGCGTGTCGTCGATGCGGTGTGGAATGCGATGAGCAGCCGCAGCGCGGTGAGTTGTGTTTAAGGCTGCTTTCCCGCGACCCAGCGCACCGCGCGCTCAGGAAAAATTTCCATGCCAGCTTGTTGCTCGGGATGCGGGCTGCTGCACAGCACCCGGCCCTGACCGTAAGTGCCGATAACCATGGCCGGCGAATTCACCTGGGCGCCCTTCGGCGCGTCATGCTCCGTGAGTTCGGAACGGAAATAGGCCAGCGGCTCGAAGTCCCCGATCGCCGCCGCACCGGCGGCGTCGAAGACGGGGCCATTGGCATAACGGATATCCATGACGCCCGCAGGCATGCCCAGGATCTCCCGGCCCTTGTCGGTGAATTCGATTTTCACATCGCCAACTCCGCGCGCCCATTTGGAGGACTTGGTCTTGGCATCGAGGATCTTGACGCCCCAGGAGAAACCGTCGCAGGCGAGGTAATTGCCCGCGCAAACGCCGATGTAACCGCCACCGGCCTCGACGAATCGCCGCACCTGCTCGCGGCCTAACAAACCAATCGTGCTTGCCTGCTTGCCGCCGCTGCCGCCGGTGAAGACCACGACGTCGAAATCCTTGAGTCCGCCCTCACGAATGAGCGGCGGCTTCACCAGCGTGACGGCCACGTCCGGCGCTTTGCCCAGCAGCTCTGAAAAACGCGGCACGCCCTTGCCGAAGCTGCCGTAATCGTCACAGAGCGCGACCCGGATTGGGCGATGATCCGTGGTCCGGGTAGGGATCGGCGCAATCTCATCCCAGGTCAGTTTCGCCGATTGCAATTCCGCGGTCCCAGGCTTTGCGGCCGTGAGGCTCCAGACGTCTCCTTCTTGAGATACCGCGGAGACCACGAAAGGCAGGCTCACGACGAGGTGCATCGCATCGCCGTTTTTGTCCTTCAGTCCGAAGTTTTTGCGTTCGGTCGAGTAGTGGATTGTTGTCTGTGGCTGTTTCCTGGAAAGCTGCGAACGAAACAGATAAAAGTGTCCTGGGCTTTGTTCTATCACGATCTCCGCGGCCTGTTTCGGCGGCTTGCCAGTGGCCGCTGCCCATTCACCGGAAACACGCGGAATTAGCAAACCCGGGGAGAGGTTTTCCGCGGCCTCCGAAAAGGTGGCGAGGACGAAGGCAAAAGCACCAAGGAGCAAGCGTTTCATGGAATGCGCACAGGCTAATCGAGCGGACCGGCGGAAGTAAATCCTCTTTGTTAGTCCTTCCTGCTGATTCGATACAGCGGCGTCGGCAGCCGTTCGCTGGTCAACCACAGACTGCGCCGGTCAGCATCGTAGCAAATCGCTTCCAGTTGCGCCAAGAGCACCGGCTTGATCACGGTCGCCGGCCGCGTCAGGGCCGTGGCCAAAGGCTCGCCATCGTCAATTTGCCACTCGTGCAGATAACTGTACGTGGCAATGATGAGGCGCCTGCCGTCTGGCGCGAAACACGCCGCCGTGACCTGGCAGGCATCCTTCGGCCGTTTTCCCACGCGGACGGTGGCGGGGAATTCCAGAGCGATGACCTTCTCCAGCACCATGGCTTTGTCCTTCATTAGCGGCTGAGGAAAGGCATAGAGTGCGCTGTGGCCTTCCTCACTTTTGCTGATCGTGTAGAGACGTCCCGTGATCGGATGGACGAGCAGGCTTTCGGCATTGCGTGGGCCATCGGGGTACGAGAAACGCCAGATCTGCGGCTTGGTACTTTCGATCTCTTTGCCGGCCTCCGCCGCGGGTGGCAGCACCGGCTCATCGAGCTGATAAATTTGCACCGTCGGCCGAAGTTGAAAATTGTCGCCGATATCGCCGACAAACACACAGGGATTGCCCTGGGCATCCCGGCCGGTGGCGAGATCCTCCCAGTCGAAGTTCGCCGCATCGCGAATGCGCACCTTGGCACGGGTCTTCCCCTGACGATCGACGGCAAAGATGCAGGGTTCACCGCCGGAATCATTGAGCGTCCAAAAAATGGACGGATCGCGCAGGCCCAAAGCGATGCCCGAACTCTCGTTGATGCGCTTGTCTTCGAGGACAGCGACACGCTCCCCCTCTTCCTTCAAGGTATCTTGTCCGGCCAACTTGGCTGTGCCCAGAAGGAGTCCACTGACGCAAAGGATGGAGATCCAGGATTTCACAGTGACTCAGCCGAGGGCTCGCGTCGGACCTGGGACGATGCGGGAGTAGTGAAAATTGACGCGGTTCAGATACCACTGCCAGGTTCCGCCGGGCCGCCCCCTGTCGAGAAGGAAGTGCGGGCAGTCCTTGTGCGGATCGTTGATGTAAGGGCTGATCCGCGGCCAATGATAATGCGGCACCACGTGGTTCAGCGGAATGTGATAAGTGTACATCAAGTACGCCGTCAAGCGCGCCGTACGGTCGATCGTCCACGCGAGGTCGTTGCCGTGGTGCTCGCACATCTCGATGCCGATGCTCAGATTATTTCCCGGACCGTCGAAGTCAGCATGCTCTCCTTGTTCCCGGCAGGGCAGATGCTGAATGGCAAGATTGTCCTGCACCGTGAAATGCCAGGTCAGAAAGCCGATGCGATTGCCTCCCGGCCGCTTGGTCGCCCGCAAGGCGCCGCGCTTCAGCGCCAGGGCGTGATTGTACGCATTGCCCGTATAGTTCTGCGTACTGTGAATGGTGACGTAAGTGGGCGACATGGGCCGATATTTGTACCGACCGACACGTCCTGGTGGAATGAGATCCACACGCACATTGACCTCCTTGAGAAGCTGCTCAGGCGTTACCTGCGTGAGCACAGCGTCATGGTAACGCGACTCCCATTGGGCGATGCGCGAGCTTCTGCCCGGTGAACCGCAGGACGCGAGCAACATCGCCGCCGTCAGGCCGGGCA
>JAXMIV010000250.1:0-6571 GCA_034377045.1 Prosthecobacter sp.
ATGGCTGGCAACGGCGCGACGATGTTCACCGGCCAGGGACGGAAGCGCTCGAAGATGCCGGGTGCGAGTTCCTTGCTGGTTTCGTAGCCACGGCGGAACATTTCCATCTTCGCGTCGATGTTGTCGACGTGGTGCAGGGCGATGGCTTCAGGCGTCTTTGGCAGAACCGGGGAGCCGAATTCGTACTGGCCGTGGTGGGAGGCGATCAGGTGCAGCATGTGGAGACGCACCATTTCGCCCGCGGGTTCCAGCGTCGCCCACTCGGCCGTTTCCGGACGTTCCTGCATCTCCCGCCAGAGTTTGTTGACCAGCTCCAGGCCTAACGAAATGTGTCCCAACATTTCGCCATTGATGTTGAACGGCATGCTGAACCCCGCTTCCGGATAATTGTTTTCCCACAGCTTGCCGCAATCGTGAAACAACACGCCGGCGATGAGCAGATCGCGATTCAGCGAAGGATAGACCGTGGCAATCGCGGCGGCGCAGCGCATCATCTGCGCCACATGTTCGACCAGCCCGCCGCGGCGGGCGTGATGGTTTTCACGGGCAGCGGCGGTACGCTTGAAGCGCTCGCCGTATCTCTCCAGGAACAGGCCGCAAAGAGTCTTCAGGCGGGGATCGCGAATCGCTTCGACAAAGGCCTCAATCTCCAGGTAATCCGCGCGCTGGCGTTCCGCGAGTTCGCCGCTGCCATTGAGCAAAGTCTGGCGCTCCTCCTCGCTCAACAGGCGCATCCTGGCCTGCCGGGGTTCGAGTCCGTATTTGCCGGTATCCACCCACTGGGCAGCGATTTCCAGAAAAGCGCCTCGCGACAACTGCCGGGCTTCCGGAAAGAGCGGATTGTTATCAAAAACCCGCCACACCAGCGAATCGCCGGCATCCGCCAGCTTCACCTCCAGGAAGGGGCTGCCCTGGCTCGTCTGTTTTTCCAACCGGTTGTCCACCTGCAAATGGAGGCGATAAGGCTGCGGCGCCTGGTTCGCGACCTGGCGCAGTTGCGTAATGGTCAGCAGGTCCAAGGCTTCGTCGTCTTCCATGCCGACAGTGAAAACCGGAGCAGGGGTCTCCTGCAAGCGGGTTCGGCGCGCAGGCACAAAATCCTCCTCCCCGATCCCGGGCCGCTGGCCGCGCAGCGCCAGCCAGATTGCGTCCGGCAGCCCCTCGATCATGTACGCATCGCGCAGCAAGGGGCCAAAGCCGGTCACACGTAGTCCGCAGGTATATCAGCAAAGGGATTTAGAACCCTGATGCCCGTTTTCTCGAAGTCACGGACATTTCTGGTCACCACGATCAATGAGTGGCGTTGCGCGGTGGCGGCTATTTGGCTGTCCAACGACGGAATGACAAAGCCCGCCTTATCCCACTTTGCTTTAAGCTGGCCCCAGACGTGGGCGGTGCTGGTATTGTAACTGAGCACGCGACCTTTCATGCAATCGCAGAGAGCTTGCAGCCAAGCACGGAGCTGCGTCTTGCGTTTGCCCTCGGGCAACCGTTCAATGCCCCGGCGAATTTCGCCTATGGTAACGGTGCTGACGTACAGTTCACCCTCGTGTTCACGCAACCAAGCCACGACCCTGGGTTCCGGCTTGGGCTTCAACGGCTCGCTATAAACGTTGGTGTCAACAAGGTAGCTCACAAGGCAGGTGGTTCGGAATCGTCCCCATCACGAGATGGTATTTCGAACGGTGCTGGGCACGCCAGCAGAAGGTCAAGAAGCCCCCGATTGGCCGGATGATTAACGCGGCGCAAGGTGATGGTGTCTTCATCCTCGATAAAAACTTCGAAGTCGTCCCCTGCGATCAGTCCCATCTTCTGACGGACCACTCCCGGCAGAACGATTTGGCCTTTTTGTGACAGCACCGTGGTCATGTATGATTATCTTACCCAAAATTGCCGAGAAGGCAACTCCATAACCACTGCCAGGAAGACACTTCCCAGCTAACGAATGGGCTGGCCGCGCGTTGTTGAGGAACCATTTGCTGCCGGGGCCGCTTCCCGTCATCTTGGGCGCCTTCCTATCTTCATCATGACCCGCCAACCGCTCCTCGCTCTCACGCTCCTGGTCTTGTCGTTGAGTTCCTGTGACCAGAAGAAGCCGCTCGCACCGGCGCCTGCGAGTCCCGCCCCCAAGGCGGCCACCGCCGCAGCCTCCGAAAAGCCGGCCGCCGAGAAGGTTCCGGCTCCGACGCCTGCCCTGGACTTAACGAAGTTTCCAGCGCCTTTGGACATCGGCGGCTTCGGCAGCGACGAACCGGTGGAGCGTACGGATCTTCCGTCCAGGGGTATCATCGTCCTCGGTCCTCAAGACGTGGAACGCAGCAATGGCGCCCATTGGGAGACCTTTTTGTGGTCCAAGTTCAAAGCCAAGCGTTGGGGCCGTTACCAGGTCCGCCTGACGTATACCCTCAACAAGGCCACCTTGGGCATGCAGTTTCGCCTGGGCGACCTGATCGTTAAAAAGTCCCTCCTGGCGGCGCCGCAACCTCGGAAAACCTACCTGGGGGAAGTTTACATCCCGCAAGCCGGGGAGCTGCCGATCAGCCTCTTGACGCCGCCGTCTGATGGTTCGGGCTTCGCCATTCAGGAGCTCGCGCTGATTCCGGCGCCAGAGGGAGCGCAACCGGTGTCTCAGTCCCAGGATGGCAGCATCACGCTCCTGGCCAAGGACGCGACCACGTGGTCCGACAGCATGCGCTACGAACCGAAGCCGGAAAAGAACTGCCTCGGCTACTGGACGGAGCCGGATGATTTTGCGGAATGGGAATTTCAGGTGACCAAGCCGGGCCGTTACAAGGTCGCGGTCGTGCACGGTTGCGGCGGCGGCAACCAGGGCAGCGAAGTGGAGGTCAAACAGAATGGCCAGGCTTTGAAGTTCACCACGCAGGATACGGGCGGGTTTCAGAACTGGCGGGAAGTACAAGTGGGTGAGATCGAAATCAAGGCTGCCGGCCGCCAGCGCCTCGTCGTTGATCCGGTGAACAAAGTGAAATCGGCTGTGCTGGACGTGCAGAAGGTGGTGTTGACCCCAGTCGGCTGATCCGATTCCTCTCCAGGATGCGATACCTGCTGCGCATGGTCCCGAAAGCGGGCTGGATCTGCTTGACCGTTGGGGTGCTGCTACAGGCCTTTGCAAAAGATCGATACCCGGGACTGGCGCTGTTTTTTTATGCCCTGCCAAAACCCTGCCTGGCGGTCTTGTCTGTCACACTTTTGGTTTGGCCGGGCATGCGCAGGAAGTCGCGGTTATTCGCCGCCGTCACTGCCCTCGCGATCACAGGTTGGTGGGTCTCCGCCTCCTGGGTTCATCGTCAGGATCAGGCAACGGTTCCGCAGGTCGATGGCAGGGAACTCAAGGTGCTTTTCTGGAATCTCTGCCGCCCGCGCGGCCTGGATTTGGAAATGGTTGAATTGGTTAGGCGGTTCCAGCCCGACGTGGCAGCCTTTGTCGAACCGGGCCCGCAAGCCGGTCCGTTGGCTGCCGAGTATGAAAAGCTTCTGCCCGGCTACCGGGTGGAGTTCATGCCGCGCGGCGTTCTATGGGTGACCCGGGTGCCTTCTCGTTTTCAAGGTCGTGGCAAGTTGGAAGGCGCGGGCGCCTTCGCGAGGTTTGAGGTTACCGGCCTCGGCCCGCCTTTCCCCTTCGTGGTGGCCGACGTTTATCCTCACGTCCTGCATTCGCGTGAGCCGCAATTGCAAGAGGCCTTGGCCCATGCCCAGGATCGCGATGACGCCATCCTGATGGGTGACTTTAACACTCCCGCGGAGTCAGTCTTCTTTGACAGCTATCGGAGCCGGTATGTCGATGCCTTCGAAACTGCCGGGTACGGATTTCGAGAAACCTGGCCGTTGGGCCTGCCACTGCTCAGCCTGGATCATATCTGGGTCGGCAAGGATTGGGCCGTGATTGCAGCCCAAAAACTGAATCTTCTCAGCGGCAGCGATCACGCCGCGCTTCTGGTCACCTTGCGCAGGCGGTAGCACCGCTTGCCATCTTTTCCGTTAGGCCATTCGGCGCGCGCTCAATCGAGTGTCCACTCGACAGCCACGGACTGCTCGCGGCCGTTGCGATCGTGATACTTCACGTGGCCGTGCCGGGCGCCGTACTCGTGGACGCATTTGGTGACTTTGACATCGAAGCAACAATATTCAGCGAGTTCCGCCATCTTCCCCTGCTGCCACCAGCGAATGGCTTCGAGTCCGTCCGCCGTCTTGCCCGTTCCCAGGGTGGCGGCGGCGACCGCATCCAGCTTCAATCGGTGACCCAGTTTTTTCTCCAACTCAACCAGCAGATCCAGACTGCGGAGTTGGTCGCGGAAGTCGAAGATCGCCTGACCCATCAGCACCTCATAATCGAAACCGATGTGATTGAAGCCAATCACCAGATCCGCGCGCACCAACTGGCGGATCAAGTCTTCGGACTCGCACTCACGATAGATGCGATATTCGCCCAGCTTCGTGCTGTACGTGACAGCGACAGAGATACCCATCTTGTGCTTGTGTCCCCAGCCGCCGACATCATTCGCCGTGCGCTGGGTCTCAAGGTCAAAATAAACGATATCTCGTGGCATGATTCCAGCCCACTAGAGGCGGTAGACGATGCGCGCCTTGTCGGAATCGTAGGGCGACATCTCGATCTTCACATTGTCACCAATGACCAGGCGGATGAACTTCTTGCGCATCTTGCCGGAGATGTGGGCCAGCACTTCGTGACCGTTCTTCAACCGCACCCGAAACATCGTTCCCGCAAGCACGGCAGCGATGGTGCCTTCCAATTCGATGGCCTCTTCCTTCTGTTTGACGTCATCCGCCACAGGTTCGGGGAGGGGTCGGCGGGCGCCTCCCTGGAAGCTGCCGCGTCCGCGAAAGCCGCCCTTGCCACGGCCACCGGGTTTCTTGCCTTTATAATTGGAACTCATGTAATTTAGCTTTCAGAATCGTGTTGGCTGGGAGCGTTGACAACCCGAATTTTTGGCCGCGGCGCCCGCAAGGGCGAAAAATCGCTGGCAGAGAACGAGCCGCTGATTATCATCCCACCCTCAAAGATGGTGGTCGTAGCTCAACGGTAGAGCTCCAGATTGTGATTCTGGTTGTTGCGGGTTCGAATCCCGTCGATCACCCCAAATCCTCCCACGGTCCATGATTGGCGCAACCCCGTGTCAGATGGCAGGCGTGATTGATAGTGGACATCTCATGGAACTGCTCGAATTGATCCTGGGTTACACCTTCCGCGATCGGCAAACCCTCGTCGAGGCGTTGACCCACCCCAGCCTCGGCTACGAAAGCCAGCGCTCCCAACCGGACAATCAACGGCTGGAGTTTTTGGGGGACGCCGTGCTGCAACCGGCTCTTTCCGAGATGCTGTACCGAAAATTCAGCGAGGCAGACGAGGGCGTACTGACGAAAACGCGGGCGCAATTGGTGTCCGCCAAGGCCCTGGCCGCTGTGGCGCGGCGCCTGAAACTGGGCGGGTATCTCCTGATGGGACGCGGGGAGGACCAAAGCGGCGGCCGCGAACGAGATTCCAGCTTGGCCGATGTGCTGGAAGCGATTGCGGGTGCCATTTATCTGGACGGCGGAATGGCGGCGGCCACGGATTTTGTCGACCGCCTTTTCAGCGCAGTCCTGGAAGACATCGTCAGCGTTCCAGCAGAGCAGAATCCCAAGGGGCATCTCCAGGAGCTCCTGCAGTCTGCGGGTGACCAGCCTCCCACCTACAGCATTGTACAGGAATCGGGGCCGGACCACGCCAAGTCCTTCGAGGCCACCGTAAACTGGCAGGGCACGACACTCGGCCGCGGCTTGGGCAAGAGCAAAAAGGAGGCAGAGGTCGAGGCGGCCCGTTGCGCCCTCGCTTCAGCCGACTTGGCGGCCTGCCTGCAATCATTTGGATGCCTTAATTATAAATCCACTGAAATTTCTGGAATGGCTTGTGAGCAAGCGTCCCCAAAAGTGGCTCAGTCCTGAGAACAACCTCCAGAAGTGCGACTTGCTGATGCGCATCCACAACCTATGCCCAAAACTATGCCCAGCGAAACTGGCTGTGGAACTGCGGTGCGAGCGATGAAGAACACGCTTATGCCACTTGTCCACACCCTATACGGATAGGTAAGAGCGGAAGCTTTTAATCTCTCTTCATCATAGAGGGTGGGTAGAAGTGCGATAACTCCGTTTTTCGATTTAGCTCAGCACGGATTCCGGCAATCGCGGAGATTGATTCAGATGGTTTGATGCGGCGGGTTGCACATCGAAGGGTTCCGTCCATCTTGGCAATCCTATGTCCAGCAGCCTTGGTACTCTCTTCCGCATCAGCACGTGGGGGGAATCCCATGGCATCGGAGTCGGGGTGGTGGTGGATGGTTGTCCGCCGCGCATTCCGCTGGCGGTGGAAGACATTCAGAAAGAGCTGGATCGCCGTCGTCCAGGGCAGAGCAAGATCGTCACGCCGCGCAAGGAAGATGACACGGCGGAGATCCTGTCAGGCGTGTTGGAGGGTCAGACACTGGGGACGCCGATCGGCATTTTGGTGCGCAATACCGACCAGCGTGCCTCTGCCTATACTGAAATGCAGCAG
>JAXMIV010000251.1:0-3165 GCA_034377045.1 Prosthecobacter sp.
GTCGTGATAGCCAAAACCTACCTTTCCTCGGTACCAATTCAGGAACGCATCAAAAAGAGAGGACTTACCACACCCGTTCGGTCCCACCACAATCACCAGTTTTGCGGTGCTGGGAATGTCACGAATAACCAAATCAGTGAACCTTTTGAAATTTCGGAGCCGAATTGAGGCTACTTTCATAGCGACAGAGTGTCTGAGAACCGAATTTCTCCACGAAGCAATTTCGGCAGCAGCGTGTCGCGCAAACTGGCGAGGGTGCGAGATTGGGCGTGGATGGCTTCCCCTTGTTCAAATGGCCGAGCGCACATACGGTAGAAGGCATCGAGGATTGTCGCGCTCGTTCGGGAGCGCGACCCGAATTGCGCCAATGATTTCTGGACGCACGGCGAAATAAGCCTCTCCCTCAAGAGAGCGGTAGTGGTGGGGTCGAGGCCAGGAAGTTGGCGGCCATCGAGTTTGGCACGAACGGGGTCAAAATCCACGAACCAGCTCTGGAACAGCACCCGCACCATGGCCTCCAGCGTCGAGTTCATCCGCCGGTTTAACTCGGCTTTGTCATTCGGGGAGCGTGGCATTCGGGATAAATCGAGTTTCAGGACGCTCCGTAGGAATGTCAAGGTAACCCCGTCCCGATCCCACGGAACATTGCTGCCCCCAGGCTCCCAGCCTGCCCTTCGAGCCGAGCGGACGCGAGACAGCCAGCGAAAGCTGCCCGCAGGGTGAGGACGAGGGCGGCGAGGACGAAGCAACCTCAGCGAAGAATGGGCCGCTCCCCGCCCCCGAGCGCAGCGAGCCCTCCGTAGCTCGCAGAGCGAAGGACGGGCCATCATCCATCCCCAATCTTCAAGCCCCTCCCCCATTCGTGGCCTTCGTGCCATTCGTGGTTATTCAGACTCCCTGCCCCTCCTCCCATGGGGACAAATGGGGATTCATGGGGACATTCGATCCCCATGCCAACCCATTGAACCCCAATCATTTACACTCCTATTTCACGAATTTAACCATCACAACAAAACATCCAACCCCCCCATTCGTGGGACCCTTGAACCTTGATTCTTCGTCCCACGCGCCATCCGTCCCGTTGCGACACTCCATCCCCGGGAACGGCGACATGGCTGTCGCCCCTACCCCCGCTTCCCCGGTTGCCTCATCCTCGCCGCCCTCGTCTTCGCCCTTCGGGCAGCTGCGCTGGCTGTCTCGCTCCGCTCGGCTCAATTGAGCTTCGCCAAAACCTCGCGCCCGGTTTTCTTGGCGTCGGGATCATCCTTCTCCGTGCTCGGCATCGCCAGGCCCTTTTCAAGGTGACGGCGGGCGTCTTCCTTGCGGCCCATTTGGGCGTAGGTGCGGCCTAACTCGATGTGGTGAATGCAGCGGTTCGGATTGATCCTGACGGCGGCTTCAAAACACACGGCGGCCTCTTCAAGGGTCGCGTCCGGCAGTTTCTCATAAACCAGGGAAGCCAGCGCGCGTTTGAGCGGGCTGATCTCCGCCAAATTGCGGTTCCAGCGTCCAACAATATGCCAGGCCAGATCGTTGCGCGGATTCAGCCGGATCGCCTTGTCAGCGGACGCCTTGATTTGCTTCGAGGCTTCCATTTGTTCCTTGCTGCTCAGCAGCGTCACCATCTTGCCGTAGCTGATCGCGGTGGAAAGCTGCGCGTCGGAATTCTTCGGCGCCAGCGCCACGGCGCGCCGCCCGTAATCCAGCGCCAGATTCCCCAGCCGCAGCTTTTCTTCCTTGGCTTTGGCGTCGGCCATCAGGTGCCGGTACTGGCGCGCGATCCGCACTAAAATATCGGCATCCTCGGGTTGCTGCTTTTCCGCCTGTTGATACAAGGCCAGCGCCTCGGCGGCCTTCAGTTGGACATCGTAAACCATGGCCCTTTTCAGCAAGGTTTCGGTCGTCTCCGCTGCCTGGAGAAAAGCGCAGCTCATCAGCAGCGCCGTGGTGATGCAAAATGCCCTGTGAACGGGCCGGGTATTGGTTGTCATCTGCGTTTGGAGCTGATTAGTCGTGCTGCGTTCAAAAGTTCCGCCTCACTCAAGCGCGGCCCTGCAAATTGCAAGCTTGTCACGGAGACATCCTTCCCCTCCACGGGGATTGGAATCGCGATGGCGGGAGTTCCTGAGTAATTAAAGGCGACCGTATTTTGCAGAGAAAACACCCTCACCTCAAACACTCCGGACCCACCGAAGGACGGAAGCCTCGGCGGCAGTTGCTTCATGGTCGGCATGGCGATCAAATCCACGCGCCGGAACACCTGGCGCAACGCCCGCCGCCAGGCCTCTCTCCGGGCCAGCGCCCCCTGGTAATTCAGGCGGTACTCGACCTCGCCTAACAAAATGCTTGTTTTGGTAATCGAACCTACTCCGCGTTTGTACCTGTACTTATCATCATTCAACCAGGCATCACTGACGGCAATGACGCTGCCATCGCGCTGGGCGTCCTCCCAAAGCTTTTTAAATTTGTCGTCCAGTTTCACCACTTTGAATCCCCTTGCCTTCAGCGCCTCATCGACAGCCCGGTCAATCGCCGGATCGGTGCCGTCCACGTAAAGCCGCCCCACGCGAATGCTTCTGGCCGTGGGCTTCTTCACCTGAGCTTCGCGATAGCGCTCCGGAAAGTCCCGTTGCAGCAAGCTCATGCCTTCCACCAAATGCGGAACGTCCTTGGCCAACGGCCCCACCGTATCGAGATGCTTCGGCGACATGGGAAAGACGCCTTTGAGAGAAACCAGTCCATAGGTGGTCTTGAGGCCATAGACGCCGCAGAAGGCGGCCGGAATGCGCACGGAGCCGCCCGTATCGGTACCAAAGGCCACATCCGCCATGCCTGTGGCGACTGCCACCGCCGAACCGCTGGAGGAGCCGCCCGTGATCAATTTGCGCTTCGTGCTCAGTGGGCTGCGCGGCGTGCCAAAGTGCGGATTGATCCCTGACGCGGTCACGCCAAACTCATTGGCATTGGTTTTCCCGACAATGCGCACACCCCGTTCCCGCGCCAATGCCAGACACGCGGCATCGCGCCGCGCCGGCGGATTGTTCTTCGCAAGATACCGCGAACCGGCGCTTGTCACCATGCCTCTGACATCGATGAAATCCTTCACCGCCAGGCGCAGCCGGTGCTCACCCGCAGGGCCCGGCGTGTGGCGGATAAAGGCGTGCT
>JAXMIV010000252.1:0-5562 GCA_034377045.1 Prosthecobacter sp.
GTGTTTGTCGCGATCGGTCCCGAGGGGGATTTCACCGCGCCAGAGGAGGCGTTGGCGCAGCAGCATGGATTTCAAGCAATCACGCTCGGGCCCCTGGTGCTGCGTGCCGAAACCGCCGGGATTGCCATGCTGGCGATCCTGGGGCACGAGATGCGGCGCTCATAATCATGGCTTCCGATCATCAGTCTGGCCTCGAATGGCTCTACGGCACCCAGCTTTTCGGCATCAAGCTGGGCCTGGAAAATGTGCATCGGCTGCTGGCGGCGCTGGGATTGCCGGGGGCCGGGATGAAGTTCATTCACGTGGCCGGCACGAATGGCAAGGGCAGCACCTGCGCCTTCATGCATTCCATTCTGCGGGAGGCGGGCATCCATGCGGGACTCTTCACCTCTCCCCATTTGATCCGCTTCAACGAGCGCATCCAGGACAGTGCGCGGATGATTAGCGATGACGAAATCGAGTCCGGCCTCAGCCGCCTGCGGGCGCTGGTGCAGGATTGGAACCCGCATCCGACTTTTTTTGAATTGGCCTTTGTCCTGGCCTTGGACTGGTTCCGGGATCGCGGCTTGGAATGGGTCATCCTCGAAACTGGCATGGGCGGCCGCCTGGATGCCACAAACGCCGTCACGCCGGCGGCAAGCGTGATCACCTCCATCGGCTGGGACCACATGGAAATTCTGGGAGATACATTGGCCAAAATTGCCCTGGAAAAGGCTGGCATCATCAAACCCGGCGTGCCTGTTGTGACCCAGGCCCAGCCGGACGAAGTACAGCATGTCTTGCAGGCGGAGGCCGCGCGGCAAAGCTCGCCATTCGTGGTCGTGGAACCGTGGCAGGGGGATGCGCCGGGTCTTCTTGGACCCCATCAGCGACAGAACGCCGCCTTGGCCGTCCATGGCCTGCGCGCGGCGGGCCTGCGGATCAGCGGCGCCGAGGCGGAACGGGGGCTCGCCTCCGTGAAATGGCCGGGCCGCTTTTACCGGGTGGGACCCGACCAGGGCCTGATCATCGATGGAGCCCACAATTTGGATGCCGTGCGCATGCTGGTAGAGACGTGGCAGGGCGAGTTTCCAGGCGAAAAAGCCGTTGTTATCTTTGGTGTGGCCGGCAACAAGGATGTGCGAGCGATGCTCCGAAGCCTGGCGCCCATCGTCAAAGAGTGGCGCTTCACCGCCTTCCGCTCGCCCCGGGCCATGCCTGCGGCGGCACTTCAGGCGGCGTGGCAGGACCTGGAAATGCCACCGATTTCGGTGACAATCAGCGGCGGGGTGGCGGAGGCTTTAGCCGCTCCGGCGACCGGTCGGCGCCTCGTCGCGGGCTCGCTTTATTTGGTCGGAGAAGCGCTCGCGCTGCTCGCGGGCGACGTCGGGCGCTTTCAAGCCAGCACACAGTAAAATCTCTAAGGTTTGCATAATTTCCATGGACCCGTAAAGATTTGGCGCTCAGGAGATTAGGGAGTTTTGCAGAGCCCTAGCATTTGGCTTGCCAAGAGGGGTGGGAACCGTGGCATACTGGCATATTGGGGAAAAACCCCCCTGTCTGGCTATGTCTTGTCGTCACCAACCTACCCCCGGCCAACGCCTCGTTGCCGGCCTCCTCGTTTTGACCCAATTCTTTTGGCTGCCGCAGGCGCGATCTGCCGATTTTTATTGGGACACGGATTCCACCAGTGCGGGGAACCTCACCGACGGCACCGGGCTTGGCGGCACCGGCGACTGGAACACCACCACCTCTGCCAACTGGTGGGATCAATCCAACTTGGTTCTGTGGCCCAACGCCAACACGGACACTGCCATCTTCTCGGGGCCTACGGGAGCGTTGACGGCCAGCACCGTCACCCTCAGTTCCGGCATCATCGCCAACAAGCTCTCTTTTCTCCGCAGCGGCTACACACTGACGGATGGAAGCTTGACCCTTGCGGGCGCGACCCCGACGCTGCATGCCAATCTCGGGGAATCGGCCACCATCAACAGCCTGATTCAAGGCGTGGACGGCTTGACCAAGACCGGTGGCGGGTCGATCCGTTTGGGTAACGCGGCTAATTCCTACACCGGCGTCACGACCATTAGCAATGGCACCCTCATTATCTCCAACCAGGGGGCGTTGGGAACGGATGCTTCGACGGTGGTTGTCAGCGGCTCAGCTTCCCGCGGATTTGGGGGCGGGCAGTTGGTCTTGGACGGCACCAGCGCCGGAATCAATTTTTCGCGGAACCTTTCCCTGCAAGGCCTGGGACCCATCGCCGATCGCAGCGCCTCGTTGATCAGCCTCGGCAGCAACGAACTCTCCGGCACGGTCAGCGGTGCCGTCGGATTGGTGAGCACCCGAATCACCTCGTCGGGTGGCCGGCTGACGCTGTCGGGTACGCTGGATGTGGCCGGCACCGCTGCCACCACGATCACGGGTCTGGGCGCCGCCGCCAACTCAACAGGTACGTCCAGCTACGCGGTGACCGGGGTTCTCACCGGCACCGGGACCTTGGAAAAGACCGGTTCAGGAACGCTTCTGCTGAACCCCTCGAACACCAGCGGCTTTTCGGGTACCGTCCGGGCCGGCAGCAGTTCGACCGGGACCATCAGCTCGATTCGCATCACAACCCCCAATGTGCTCGGGACACGCATTGCCGGCGGCACTGGCGGCGTGATCGATATGAACAGCGGTACCCTGGAAGTGCGCATGGACAGCCCGTCCGTGTTATCCGGCAATCTCCCGGCCACCGTCTATCTGCGCGCCGCTTCCACCCTGTTTGCCGATCACGCCATCGGCGGCAGCACGATCAACGGCACGGCAACCTTTGGCACTTCAAGTTTCGAGGACAACATCACGACGACGTTTAACAGTCGCAATGGCTACGGAATGACCTTTGGCTCGACCTTGGTGAATGGCGGGGACAACGTCAGCGGCTTCACCACCAACATGGGCGGCTTGTTGACCTTCAACGGCAACTTCTGGAACAACGCGGATAACGCCGCCAGCCGCGTCATGACGATCACCAGCACCGGCAACTCCCTGATCACCGGCAACATCATCGCCTCGGCGGCCGCTTTTGATCACGGCCTGACCAAAGCCGGCGTCGGCATGCTGACCATCACCAGCAATGGGTCCACCCTCGACGGCACCGTCAGCGTCAATGCGGGCATTCTGGGAATCACCGATTTCCGCGCGATCAACAACAACTCCGCCACCATCAACATTGGTTCGGGCACCACCGTAGGCACGTTGCAGTTGATCAACGACCTCGCCGCCTCGGCGGCGGGACTCACCACCAGCAAAACCATCAACCTTCCGGGTACGACGGCTGCAGCAAACATTTATGCGAGCCAGACCGGGAGCAATCCGGTGATCCTCAATGGTGCGATCACCGCGACCGGCGTTGGCGCCAAGACCCTCACCCTGGGCGGCACCAACACGGCCAATAACATCGTCAATGGTTCTATTCCTGACGGCGCGACAGCCACCGTTACCTCCCTCGCGAAAAACGGCCCTGGTACCTGGGTTCTCGCCGGGGCAAACGCCTACACCGGCGCCACCACCATCACCAACGGTACCTTGAAGATTCAGGACACGTTCGCTGGCAGCTCCCGCAACGTGATCGCCAGCACTGGTGCGATTACTTTCAATGCTGTTACCGTCACCGGCGAAGCGGGAGCCACCCTGGAATACGTCGGCGCTGCTGGCAGCGCTAGCGCGGAATCTCTCGGAGCCCTGACGCCGACAGCGGGCGCCAATACCGTCCGGGTCACACCGGGAGCAGGTGGCACGGCGGGTCTTACCTTCACCTCGTTAGGGACGGTCAATGGTTCGGCCTCGGTCAATTTCGTGGTGCCCGCCGGCAACAGCATCACCGTTACCGGCCAGAGCGGTTACGTCGCCAACCGCCTCTACTTCAACGGCGCCGATTACGCCTTCTTCGCTACAGGCGTCGTTCGCGCTCCCATCTATGGCTCCGACGCGTTGTTCAGCGCCGCCGACACCTTCACTTCGGGCAATCACGCCCTCATTACTGCCAGTGGCGCTACTGCGGCCATTACCCAAAAGTCGGTTAAGTTGGAAGGGAATGTCACCCTCACGCTGGATGGAAACCTCACGCTCACCAATGGTACCAACACCGCAGGCAACCTCCTCGCGACAGGGGGAAGTTCTGTCATGGACGGCGCGGGTGCGATCACCGGTCCGGGAACCAATGTTCTGGGTATCCGGGTCAATGGCGGCACGGACACCCTGACGATCAATAACAACATCATCGGTGGCACGGGCGGCCTCAACAAGAATGGCGCGGGCAAGCTGATACTCAATGGCACGGCCAACACCATCACCGGTGAGACCCGCATTAATGAGGGTGAAATTGAACTCGGCGCAGGCTCGCGGCTGGGCGGCGATGGCAGCACGACTTTCACCGCCCTGACCATGCGCGGCGCTGGCGTCCTGGATGTCGGCGGCAACTCCATCGGCGTCGCCGCAATTAACGGCTCGGGTGTCATCACCAATGATGGCGCCGACGCCACGCTGACGGTGGGAAATGCCAATGGGACCGGCACCTGGAACGGTGTTTTCCAGGATGGTTCGGGAGCCTTGAATGTGACCAAGACCGGGACGGGGGCGCAGACGTGGAGTGGGCTTAGCACCCATACCGGCGCGACCATCATCGGTTCCACCGGCTTGGTGACGGTCAATACCCTGGCGGATATCGGTCAGGCCAGCGGCATCGGCGCCGGCAATGCGGCCACCAACGCCGGCAGTCTCATCTTTAATGGCAGCACGGGTGGGTTGGTTTACACGGGTACCGTGCTCAATGGCGCGATTGCCGCCGGATCGGTTTCCGCCACTACGAATCGCCTCTTCACCCTGGCCGGCACCGGCGCCACGCTGTCGAGCACCGCCAGCAACAACAACGCCATCATTTGGAGCAACACAGGCGCCATCGTCCATGGCATCATCGGTCCCCAAACGCTCACGCTCACCGGCACCTCCGCCGGTGACAATCGCTTCAATCCGCAACTCACCGACAGCGACACCGGCGCGAACATTACCGGCATCACCAAGACCGGCACCGGTGTCTGGGTCCTCGGCAACAGCAACAATATCTACACAGGGTTGACGACCGTTTCGAACGGCACGCTGATCTTGGGCAGCGCCGGAGCTTTGCCTGCCGGCAGTCCTCTCGTTCTGAGTGGCACCGCGACCGCCGGTACCCTTGAAACCAGCGGCAACTTCATTCGAGACTTGGCTGCTACGGCGACTGCGGGTACCGGAACGGTCACCTGGGGTGGCGTCGCGGGGGGCGGTTTCGCCGCTGCCGGTGACAATTTGGTCGTCGCTATTGGCGGTCTGGCCTCACCCACCCCCTTGCAATGGGGGACGGGAGGCTTTGTGGCAAGCGGCGCCGTCCTGCTGCTGAACTCCACCACCGCCACTGGCGAAATTGAAGTCCGCAACGCCATTGATCTCAATGGCGGCGCCCGCACGATCACGGTCAACGACAACGTCAGCACCGGGACCGACTTCGCCACCATCTCCGGTGTGATTAGCAACAGCACCGGCACCGGCAGCCTGGTCAAGGCC
>JAXMIV010000253.1:0-3562 GCA_034377045.1 Prosthecobacter sp.
CAGGAAGAGGTGAGGAGTGTAGCGATTTTCCGCGCGAGGCCAAGTGGTCATTGATACTGAAAGAAGAAGACGAGGGCCACGAGGGGGGAAGCAACGTCTTCAGCCGATCATGGGGCGTCTGCAGCATCGCCACCACTTTCCTGATCGCCTAAAGGCTTGACTCCAAAGTTCCCAGCGACGTCGCAGACAGATATGCCTCCTGGCGGACGCTCTAATCCACGTCCCGCAATTGCGGTGAGATCTGCGGCGGCAGTTGCTCATACAACACCCTCACCAAATACAATCCGGCTGCCGGGGCGGTTTGGTTGTTCTGGAGTCCTTCCGGCGTGTTCAGCAAATCGGCAAACCAAGCCTTCGTGGAGCGTCCCCGGGCCACATGCACGAGGCCGCCGACGATCAGCCTAACCATTTTGTACAAAAAGCCGTCACCGGTGAATTCCACTTCCACAATGTCGCGGTCTTCGCGGACATCGACGCGGAAGATGGTGCGGGTGGTCTTCTCCGGCAGGGTGCGGCGCACGACTTCCAGCATGTCGCCGCGGTTGGCGGAGAGGCGGACAAAATTGTGCGTGCCGACGATCTTTTGCGCGCACTCCCGCAGCGCCACCATGTCCAGGGGGCCATAAACATGCCAGGCGCGGTCGGATTCGAAAGGCGAGAGCAGGCGCGGGCGCCAGATGCGGTAGCGATAGACCTTGCCGGTGGCATCGAAACGGGCATGGAAATTCGGCGAGGCATCGACGCAACTGGTCACACGTATGGTTAGGGGCAGGCAGGCATTGAGCGCATACGACCAGGAGTCGCCGCTCATGCGCACTTCTTCAGGCACATCGAAATGAGCCACCTGCTCCAGCGCATGCACCCCGGCATCGGTGCGGCCGGAGCCATACACCATAGTCTCGATGCCCGTGGCTTTGAGGATGGCGGCCCGCAGGCGATCCTGAATGCCGCTGCCGTCGGCCACGCTCTGCCAACCGCGCCAGGGCGTGCCGCAGTAGGCCACGGTCAGGCGCAGACGTTTGCGGCCCGCTGCCGGTCCATGCCGCAGTCCGGCCTTACTTTCTGCGTCGCGGCTCATCATTCCATTTCAGGTCGTATGCCTCATCCGGCAGCAAAAATCCCGCCGGGCCGCGCTGGCTGTTCAGGTAGTCCTGCAAGATCACCACGGCCGCCAATTGATCGACGATTTCATTGCGCTCGCGTTTGCCGGTGATGCCGGCACGCGACAGCGATGCCTCGGCTTCCACCGACGAAAGCCGCTCATCGGCAAACTCAATGGGGACCTCGTGCTGCAAGGCCTTCGCCAGGTCAGCGGCGAAGTTCTCGACGCGTTCTGCCGCGCCGCCCTTCTCGCCATTCATGTGGAAAGGCATGCCGATGACGATGCGGGCCACATGTTTCTCCCGCACCACGTGGACGATTTCGCGCACGGCTTCATGCCGCGCATCCACCGTCTTCAGCGGACTCGCCACCAGCTCCATCTCATCACTGATCGCCAGTCCAATGCGGACCGTGCCGTGGTCGATGGCGAGGATGCGAGGCATAGGGGTATGATCAATGATACGCCTACCGCAATTCCTTTGGCAATTGATCCACCAGTTTCTTGATGTTCTCCGCATGGCTGCGGGTGGTGATGAGGAGGGCGTCCTTGGTCGTCACGACGATTAGATCCTGAACACCGAGCAGGGCGATGTGCTGATCCGTTTGGCAGAAGACCAGATTGTTCGCGGCATCGATTTGGGAAAGCTGGCAGTTGTGCTGATTGCTATCCTCATCGCACTTGAGGTAGCGGCCCACGGAAGTCCAGTTGCCGACGTCATCCCAGTCAAAGGTGGCTTCCACATTCAAGACGCGGGAGGCTTTTTCCATGAGCGCATAGTCGATGGAGAGCTTCGGCAGTTTGCTGAACTGCTTGCTCACCGTCGCGTTGAAGTCGCGTGAATTGCGCAACTCGGAGACAAAATCCGCCAGCACCGGGCAGTGGCGGCTGAGCTCGCTGAAGATGGCCGGGATCGTCCAGATAAACATGCCGGCGTTCCAGGTGAAGTTACCCTGGCTGAGGAAATGCTCCGCCAAGTCGGGATTCGGTTTTTCGCGAAAACGCGCCACTTCATACACTGCCTCGTCACCCAGGCCGGGAAGGGCCGTGCGGCGGCCACGTTCGACATAGCCGTAGCTCGGGCAGGCCCAGGTGGGCTTGATGCCGATGGTCACCAGACTGCTGCCGACTTCCGCGGCCTTCATCGCATGCGTCAGCACCCGCTGAAAACCCTTCTGATCTTTGATCAGGTGATCGGCCGGCAGCACCATCATGGTGGCCGTGGGATCGCGCGCCACCACCCAGCCGACCCCCAGCGCGATCGCTGGCGCCGTATCCCGCTTCTCCGGCTCGGCGATGATGTTCTCCTTCGGCAGTTGCGGCAGGAGGGCGCGCACGGTGGCCTCCTGCTGCTTGTTGGTGAGGATGACGATGTTCTCGTTCGGGACCAGTCCCTCCAGCCGTTCGACCGTCATTTCCAGGAGGGTCTTGTCGCCAAAAAGCTTCAACAACTGCTTGGGCAGGGCATCGCGGCTGATGGGCCAAAAGCGCTGGCCGCTGCCTCCAGCGAGGATCAGGGCGTAGCGGGATTGATTGCCGGAGCGTTTCATCAGTGCCGACTTTGGAGCATCCCGGGGAGGGAGTAAATTCTACTTTGGAGAATCTTTGAGGGTGCTATGATAGGGCCATGACTGCATCCAGCCCTGAGAGCCGTTACGAGACCTACGCCAGCATGATCGCCCCTGCGGCCGTGGGTGGGGCCTTGGGACTTCTCTTCGGCCGTGGCATGGGCCGCAGCACCTCAAATGTGATCGCCCTGACACTCCTGGCCGCCGGTGCCGTGGTGGCCGCGCCAGTGGTCAGTGATCTCGTCCGCCGCACCGCGAACCGGCCCAGCACCGACCGGGGCAGCCGCCGGCGCCTGGAGGGGATTCGCAACGGCGCCCTGCCTGAAGACGGCCTCAAAGACTTCTTCGTGGACTCGCCGAACGCCCTGCTGCCCTGAGGCGGCCAACGGCTACTTCTTCGCCGCATAGGCGGCCCGGATGAAATCGCCACGCGTCGGCGCCTTCGCCAGAGCCGGCGACTGGAAACCCAGCGCAGTGGCCAAGCCGAGCCAGCGCTCACGCGTGGCGGCATCGAGCGGCGTTTGCAGTTCGGCCGCGTGGCCTGGGTTCGCCTGATAATACTGGCCGTGGAGATTTGCGCCGCGTTGGCCGGGCTTCTTCGGCATGGGATTCAGTCCGTGCAGCCCGCCGGCGGTGCCCCACCACTGCGTGGCGGCAAAGAGTGGGTGGCCTGGCAACACATCGCTCACATAGATCGCCGCCGACTTGTCCTCTCGCAGCCACTGCTGCAAAGCCGGTACGTCCACCCGCTGAACCGCCGTGCCCGACTGCGCAGCCATCGCGGCCGCATGTCCCGCGGCCTGGCCTAGCGACATCCAGATCGGCTCCAGGCGCAGCGCGCAGAAGCCCACATGCGTGGAGGATGCCGCCACCGGCACCAGCAGGTTTTCGCATT
>JAXMIV010000254.1:0-2610 GCA_034377045.1 Prosthecobacter sp.
TTACCATGGTCTTCAAACCTCCATATTCTGAGCCGGGCCAAACGACCCGAAGAGAGGGAATTCTATCTCAGGATGGCCAGCCGCAACCGCTGGCAGGTTCGCGAAGTGGCCCGCCAGATGGATGCGGGACTTTTCGAACGCGCGATTCTCAATCCGCCAAAACTCTCAACGGTGTTGAGAGAATTGCACCCGCAGGCCGCCGATTTCTTCAAAGATGCCTACACCCTCGAATTCCTCGGCCTGCCACAAGACCATTCGGAGGCCGACCTGCACGGTGCGCTGCTTAGCAATCTGGGCCGCTTCCTCACCGAACTGGGCCGCGACTTCTGCTTCGTTGGCTCCGAATATCCGATCCAAGTCGGCATACAGGATTTCGCTCTCGATCTCCTGTTTTTCCACCGCGGACTGAACTGCCTCATTGCCATCGAACTCAAGGCCGCTCGCTTCGAGCCCGGCCACCTCGGCCAGCTCAATTTCTACCTCGAAGCCCTCGAC
The DNA here is from genome assembly GCA_034377045.1 of Prosthecobacter sp. Lineage (GTDB taxonomy): Bacteria > Verrucomicrobiota > Verrucomicrobiia > Verrucomicrobiales > Verrucomicrobiaceae > Prosthecobacter. The sequence goes on from JAXMIV010000254.1 coordinate 496, forward strand.
CGCGACTACCGCAAACCCCACGAAAACCCCGCCATCGGCTTGCTCCTCTGCGCCACCAAAGACAGCGAGGTGGTCGAGTACGCCCTCAGCCGCTCGCTCTCCCCGGCCATGATCGCGGAGTATCAAACCCAACTCCCTGACAAAAGGCTGCTCCAGGCAAAGCTGCATGAATTTTATCACTTGCTGGCACCGGCAGACGAGGACACCGAGCAGCAGCCTGCCCGCAAATCAAACTCGAAAGCGAGAGGAGCCCGGGCGTGAGCGAGCGATTGAAAACCTACCCAGAAGGCTGAATAACCGCAATTGTGGTTAGGTTCATTCTTCCCCCCTCACATCAGCTCCCGGATCGGTTGGGCGCCGCTTTCGACGAGGTAGTGGGGGCGGCCGGCGTAGTCGGTTAGGGTGGCGGTGTTGACGTTGATGCCGAGGTTGTGGTAGAGGGTGGCGAAGACTTCGGCGAAGGTGACGGGGCGGCTGTCGGCTTCGCCGCCGAGGCGGTCGGTGGAGCCGATGACCTGGCCGTTGGGCATGCCGCCGCCGGCGAGCAGGGCCATGGCGACGCGGGGCCAGTGGTCGCGGCCGGTTTGTTTGCTGATCATCGGCGTGCGGCCGAATTCTCCCCAGACGAGGACGGTGACGTCTTTGTCGAGGCCGCGCTGGTGCAGGTCTTCGACGAGGGCGGTGATGCCTTGATCGAAGATGGGGAAGTCTTCGCGTTCGCGGGAAAAGATGTCGTTGCCGGGGCCGCCGTGCCAGTCCCACTTGCTGTAGTTGACGGTGACGACGCGGGCGCCGGCTTCGACGAGGCGGCGGGCGGCGAGGAAGCTCTGCGGCACGCGCGGGGCGCCGTTGTCGTCGATGCGTTTGACGGTATCGCCGGTGCCGTAACGGGCGATGAGGCGCGGGTCTTCTTTGGAGAGATCGAGGGCCTCGGCGAGCTTCGATGAGGTGAGCATGCCCATGGCTTTTTGGGTAAAGGCATCCATGCCCGCCATGGCGCCGCTGGCATCGGTCTCGCGGCGAAACCTGTCGATGCTGGAAAGCAGCCGCGCGCGATCACCGAGGCGATCGGTGGTGATGCCCCGCAAGGTGAGGTCGGCGCGGCCCATGCCACCGACGGGGCGGTAGGAGGAATGAGTGACGCCTAACATGCCGGCGCCGGGCTCGTTGTAGGGTCCGTGCGTGCACTCATAGCACATGCTGACGAAGGGCGGCACGGAAGGCTCAACGGCGCCTTTGAGCTTGCTGACCACGCTGCCAAACTGCGGCCAGCCACCCGTCGGCGCGCCGGCTTGCGCGCCACCGGGGTGGCCGGTGTAACACTGCACCGCATCGTGATTGCTCTGCGCGCCGACCAGCGAACGAATGATGGTGAACTTGTCCATCATCCTGGCCATGCGCGGAAAGAGTTCGCAAATCTCAATGCCGGGCACGTTGGTGCCGATGGGCTTGTGGGGGCCGGCGATTTCGCGCGGCGCGTTCGGCTTCAGGTCAAACATGTCCTGATGCGGCGGCCCGCCGACGAGGTAGATGAGGATGACCGATTTGTGCGAATTCCGAATCCCCGCCTGCGCTTCCATGGAGAGAAGATTGGGCAACGTCAGGCCCGCTGCGCCAAGGCTGCCGATCCTGATAAAATTGCGCCGTGAGACACCATCGCAAAACGAGCGATCGCGGTCGGCAGGGGCAAGGATCTTGAGCATGGCGTGGGACTGAACGACCGAACGACAATCAGGGACGGCGATGTGAACCTTTGGGATACGGGGCTGCGCCGGGCTTCTTGCGATTGATCCGTGCCGGCAAAGTCTTGCAGAGTATCCTGGCGAGTGAATCCGCCGACGGTCAATTTGATCGGCTCAAACCTCCCGTTGAGCCCCCCTGGGGCCACGAGAACCCGATGGTGTAGTTGGGGCGTGACGATGCAATGCTGAACTGATCGGGCAGCGGCGTCCTGCGCTCATCACGCGGAGCGTGATGTTACTTTCTATTTCCCCAGCCGATACAACGCGCCGTTCCAATCCAGCACGAGCATTTCGCCGTTGGCGTCTTCGCAGAAGGCGGTGGGTTTAACCAGGACGCTGGGCTTCTTCTTCGGATCGTTGGCGGGGGTTTGGG
>JAXMIV010000255.1:0-14321 GCA_034377045.1 Prosthecobacter sp.
CCCTCTCCGTAGTACGCCAAATTGCCGACAACAGCCACCGCTTCGACATTCCCCCCAATCTGCCCAACGAGTTCGATATTCGAACCAAGCGGATTGAGGTATGAGAATCCATTCGCCTGTGTCACCGTCTGCCCACCAGAAACCATTGATAGGCCAACCGTGCCATAGGAAGCACGGGAAGGTGTTACGGCAGTGATTCGTGTGGAACTCTCGAAAGTGACCACCGTGGCAGCGATGCCGCCAAAGGACACCGTGGCGCCGGGTTTGAAATTCGCTCCTTCAAAAGTCACCGCCGTCCCACCAGTGATCGGTCCGGTTCGCGGATAAACCGCGGTCACGACAGGAAAACCTGCCGGCGGCACATAATCACCGTTCCGGGTTGCCGTGACACCGCGCTCTATAGAAACCGATAGATTCGGCGGCGGCGCCCAACCCGAAACAGATTGGAACTCGATCGTGTGACCGCCGGTCGTCACATCAGCGACAGTCACACCGCTTTCCATCCAAGCCCCGCCGTCTAGCCGCCAACGACCCCCAGCCAGATTCACTTCACTGGGGGAAAGCGTCACCTGCACCCCGCCCAGAATTTCCCGGTAAGTGGCACTTAAAACCGTTGTCTTACTGCCTTGAACGCTTGCCTTCAAATTATCCGGTGTGATCCATCCGGGGATGTCTTTGAAAAAGACATATTTGTCGGTGCGCGGCGTGATGCCGTCCTGTAGATCGCCGCTGGGCCGCCATGCGGTAAAAAGATGGTACTTCCACGCAGCACCCTCGGTGACAGCCTGGGCTGGCGACAGAGTGACCTGCATCCTTCCAAAGGAAGTATCGAGGGTGAAGTTCGCGGTAACTGTACGATCTCCATTCATGCGCACCTTGATGTCGGGATCGGTGCCTGAGGCATCCCCGCTCCAATGTGAAAAGACATAGTCGTCATCCGCATTCCCGTGCAAAGACACGACCGTCCCCTCCGCGTAACGACCCGCCTGAGGATTGTACCCGATGGAACCTCCCGTCGTGGTGGTGCGAGTGAGCTTGTAGGTCGCCGCAGGAGTCTTGTCGCGGATGGTCACGTCCTTCGTGGCCGTTCGTGTCACACCCCCCGTGGTAAAGCTAGCCCCCACGGTCACGATTTGGTCAGAGCCTACTTCATCCGTATCCAGTACCCCACTGCTCAATATGCCGGCATCGCTCGAGTCTTCACTCCAACTGGCCGAGACATAGCCGGAGGAACCGTCCGTGTAGGTTGCCTTGGCCTTATAAGTGGCGGAGCTCTGCTCATCCACAGAGGACTGACCTTCGATCGCCAAGCTTGTCAAGATATGCGCTACGGGAGCGGTGTTCCCAAAAACAGCGGTCACTGTTCGGTTGCTATTCAGGCTCACGTTGATCGCTGGATTGTAGTTATCCTCGGCACCGTCGAGTTGCCACTTTTGGAACTGCTGGCCCGAAGGCAGGTTCAGCAGACAAAAAACATTGACTAAGGTGCCCGCCGGGAAGGATCGAATGCTCGGGGTGGTGGTCTGCGCGGAGGAACCAGCCGTTAACGCATTGGAGCTGCCAACCAGGACTCCGCTGGCTGGGTTCGAGGAGTTGATGGTCAGGGTATAGTTGGCGCTCGCCACCGTGTAGGTGCGAGCCTGCGCCGGTGGGGTTGAAAAGTCTGAAACCTTCGTGCCATTCACAGCCGCGATTTGATAATAATAAGTTGTTTCCGCTGAGAGGCTTGAGTTTGTGAACGCGGTACTTCCCTTCGGTCGATCGGGCACCAATGGAATCCAGGGGCCTCCCGAACTGGTACCACGTCGAATCCGGAAAGTTGCCACACCCCCAGAATTGTCGTTCCAGGCCAGACTGATGGAGTTCGAAGAGGATGGTGTAGCTATAAAGCTAGTTGGTGCCGCTGGAGGCCCGACAGCGATAGCCGGAGGCACCCCGCTATTCACCACTTGAATTGATCCTGGCGAATAAATGTGCCGACTATGTTGACCATCTCTTATCTCAGTATGCACCCAATAAGTTCCCGTCCGAATGTTCGTGGTATCCCATTCAACGGAATTATGAAAAACGGCTGCACCGCTGCTGGCAATATGCTCCTTTTTGCCTACGGTGCTAGCGCTTGCGGAGTATGTATTGGGATTGCGATCATTGTCCAGTTCTATCCAGAGAGTTGCTTGACTATCAAAATCCTGGTAGGAAATCTCTGTTTTGTACCGCCCCGCACTTAGCGGTGAAGTCTTTGCTTCGATAATGTTAGGCCAAGTTCTGGAGACAGGATTACGAGGGACCAGGACCGTCCTGTTTACGGGAAAATCCAACAAAAATCGATAGAGTCCTTCGTAGAAGACGGCGCTGTTTCGGTTTTCAGCCCCTGACCCTAGGCGAGACAAATAATAGCCCGCCTTCTTCCCCCTTCCTTCTACAGACCAGTACCAATTTTGACGCATGTTTTCAGTAATTGCCTGCTCGCCATTGAAAGCATTGTCATCTACATTCAACGTTCCGTGATACCAGAGATGAACATCAGAGTGGGAGGCCGGTGAACCGGGTAGTCCCGAGTAGCCGCCAACCCAAAGTGTGTCTGGATAAATCGGCCTATTGTAGGCTCCTTCCACAGATTCGCCATTTGGAAATGTCAGGGGATCTTCTTCGTAGTAGTTGTCAGCAAAATTGACTGTCTCCCAAACGTTCATGGGCTTGTCATTCAATTCAGGATACGGATATTCTGTCACTGGACGCGGATCAAGCGTGGTCATGTGGTCGACCCAAATTCCCTGCGTGCCTAGAAGCCGCGCTATCTCGGACACAACCGAACCGCCACGGCTATGACCGATAAGATGAATCGGAGACGCGAGGGGATTGGAGCCGTCAGTCCAATTCATCAGCTTGTTGAACGCCTCGACAGCAATCTGTCCAGTAGTTGCTTCATCATCGCCAAACGGCCAAATAAGCCCGGCCGCGTCCGCCCAGATCAGTTTGACGACAATCTCGCCACTCGTGTTGGAAGAATTGTTCAATGTGGGGCCAGCTATATGGTTTAGCCGCGTCCTTAGAACGCGTCCCGGCTTGTCCACGATGAGCTCATACACGGCTCCTGTGTTCCCAGTCTTGTCATGAACATAATTCGTCATGGCGTCAAGCCATGTAATGTTTTCAATATCGTCCCCTTTTTGAAAACCGTGCGTCAACAATGTTAGGCCGCCAGCCAATACCGAACTGCTCATGCCCAAAATTAAATGTGCGAACAAAGTTGCTCCGAAAACGAAGCCACGATGCAATCCGTGCCGCCAGAATTCCGAATTTTTTGCCGATGGATTTTCGGAACCTTCAGTCGTTGCTTTCATAGGCTTACGTCTTTTCAAACAACTGGGTCTACTCCATCATTTCCCCGGATCAGCACCGAGACTAAGGGTCTCGGCATCCGCGTCAATAACCAATTTGCACATTTTACGCCCCAACAGGGCGTTCCGCATTTTCTGAATGCTGCTTGGTATGAGAGGTGCCTCTGTCCCCTTCCGAACAAAAAGCTTTGCGCCAGTTTGGCGCTGCCGTGCGCCGTGAGCGTACGGCGTTGGGAATGACCCAGGAACGGCTCGCGGAGCTAACGCAACTTCACCTGCGCACAATCCAGAAGATCGAGGCAGGCGACATCAATGTCCTCCTCACCACCGTTCAGCGAATCCATCGCAAACTGGGATGTTCCTGGGACAGCCTCATGATATAAGGAGCGACAGCCGCCCGGAAGGCTCAGAACCTGTCCTTCAACCGACTGGCCAAACTCTCCGGCGTCACTCGGCAGATGATCAGCTACATGGAAAGCCGTCAGCGCGTACCCACCGTGGACACCCTCGTCCGCCTCGCCAGTGCCCTCGGGATGAACGCTTCCGAACTCCTGGCCAAGGCTGAGGCGGGGACGGCCAAGGGGAAGTTCAGGCGTTGAATGGTGGGTTTGGGAATGGGCGGGAGGGTGCGGCAGGTGGGGGCCAGCCTTGGTATTCAGCCGACTGCCTGGGGGCGGTGTTGTGCGGTGGAGTCACTTTTCGACCGACGAAACCACCCCTCACCCCGACCCCTCTCCCCGCAAGCGGGGCGAGGGAGCAAAAGGCTTACGGTGGCAGCGCCTGCAGAATCACCTGGCCGGACAGGATGGGCGAGGTGTAGGGAGTGGTTTTGGGTGGACCGAGGCTGGGCAAGGTTGCCAGGACGAACTGTCCCCGGCCTTGATTGTAACCCTCGCGGGTGATCAAGGCGCCGCTGAAGGTCCCGGTACGGGTTACCACGGCAATTGGCGGAACCATGTCCGTGGGATTATTGTCTTTGAGTGTGAAAGCGCCGTTGATCAGGCCGGTCGTGGCGTTGAGTGTTAGCCTAACCAATTTTGGATTCAAAGCACCCGTTGGCATCTTCACGGCATTGGCCGTGGTGATGGTGAGATCCTGGAGCAATTCGGCGTCCAGAGCGCCGGAAGTGAAATCGAGACGCGCGTTGTTTTGTCCGGGGGTTGGCGCGGGGAGTCCCAGCACCGGCGTGTTGAGGGCGGGTTTGGTGTACTTGTTGCCGATCAGGGTCAGCGTGTGCAGGGCGAACCCGTCTTTGTAGTAGCGCGTGGTCGATGTGGACACCTGAGGGTTTTTGACCCAATCGAATTCGCCGTCGAGGAGCGCAGGTCCCGGGGTGATGGCGGACCAGCCTTGGACACTGCCGGTATTGGTATACAGCATCAAGTGCAACGGCACTTCTCCGGCAGGCCCCAGGGTAGTGCCGCCGGTGAGGGCGGTCCCGTCCGCCAATTTGCCTGCCCAGGTGGCGGTGCCGGTCAGGGTGGTGGTGAGTTTGGCATAACCTTCACCGTGCGGATAATCCGGGCTGGCTTCCACTCCAGACGTGGCCTGCAGAAACGCATTGTAAGCGCCGGCATAGTCCGCCGCTTTGTTGGTGTAACTCCAGGGGTTGCGCCGGGCGGTGATGTCGGCGGTATCGGTGCCGTCACTGACGGTGCCCACGAGACTGCCGTCGGTGAGACCGAGAGTGAATTGGACGGTGAGCGGCGGCAGGGGTTTTGGCCGAACAATCGTTAGCTGGGCGGGTTGATCGACGTTGCCCGGAAGAGCACTGATGCGGCCCGTGAGGGCGTGACTCTTGGCCCCCAGGGTCAATGTGCCGCTGAGGGTTCCGGTGCTGGCGACGACGACCTTCAAGCGCCCACCCAAGCCACCATTAAGCCCCGCCTGGCGGCCCACCAATCCGCTGAACGTGCCGCGTGCGAGCAGCGGAAAGGCTTCGACGGTCCAGGTGGAAACAAGGCTCGGGCTGACGCCGGCGGCGTTGGTGGCGGTGACCTTGATGGTGTAGGTGCCGGCGATGGTGGGGCGGCCTGAGAACGTGCCGTCTTTGGTATTGAAGGTCATGCCCGCGGGCACCCCGGCGGCCGCGAATTTGGTCGCGCCATTGTCGGCCGAGAAGAGGTAGGACGCCGTGCCGCTGACCACACCGTGAGCCATGGCAGGACCGATGACGACCGGCTTGAGCCGCACCGTCACCGCAGCGGGCAGGGTGTCCATGGTCAAGTTGGTGGGTGGCAAGACCAGCCTGCAGAAATAAGTTGTGTCATCGGCTGCGGCGGCGTTTTTGATGGTCAGGGTGTCGGATTGGGCGCCGGTGATCCTGGCATCGTTGGTGAGTGGCACGTCGCCTTGATACCACTGAAAGGTTAGGCCGGGTCCGGCCGCCACGGTCTTCAGCACGATGGACGCTCCCTCGTTGACGGTGACCGGGCTCACAAGCCGCTTCACGACGCCGACCAGCACTTCATCGCCGGTGGCGGACCCTGTGAGATTGTTGGCGGCATACAGATACCGGCCGGCGTGAGTGGTGGCGGCGGATGCCACTTGGTAATCCGCCGCCGATCCGATAACGACGCCATTGCGCTGCCACTGGTGATTGATGTAGCCGTAGCCAGTTGTTGTTGCCGTCAGGGACAGCGACTGGCCTTCCTCCAACAGCATGGACGGTGTGGATGGCGAAGTGATCTCAACGGGCGCGGCGTCGCTGCCGTACAGAGTGATCTTTGCGGAAGTTATATTACCCTCATCCAGCGCGCTTTGGTCCTTCACGGAGAGTACCCAAGTGCCTTGGGATGACTCCCCCCAGTGGCGCATGCTGCTGAAGTTCCAGTCGTAGTAGTCCTCGCCGTCGTCTCGTGTCTCCTTGGTGGCCAAGGTGCTCACCACGCCTGCTGGCGAGCGGAGCGTGATTTGCAAGTCGCCACGGTAAGAATGGACAATGTTCAACCTGACGGTGACGTTTTCCACGCGCATGGGCGGCGTGCCACTGAAGTCCAAGGGCACGTCGATGCCGGTGGTGTTGTTATCGGGAATGGTCAGCGGCGGGCTGTTCCATGTCTGAGTCCGGCTATCTTCGATGACGGCTCCCAGGGAAGTCCATCCTTGAGCCAATTGCACCGCTGCTTGAACATTGACCAGTCCGCCACCGTAGGAGTGGTGGTGCTTGATGAAAGGCAGGGTGGGTGAATCGCCGCCGGTCCGGGTGGTCCAGCCTGCATCCGTGGGGAAAACCTTGGTCGCTGAGCGCAGCAAGATTTCCTTCACGTCCCGCCAGTTCAGCGTGGGATTCGCCTGCAGGATGAGAGCGATCACACCGGAAACGATCGGGGTCGAGGCTGAGGTGCCGCCAAAATCGTTAGTGTAGTTGGTGTCGGCCAGTTCGCCACTGGTCGCGCCATCGTTGTAGCCGTCAATGCCGCGCAGATCGGTGGTGAGAATGTCGCGTGATCCTCCCGAAGTCGGGGCAACCACGGTCAGGTGCGCGCCAGTCTCGCTGTAGGTGGCCAGGTTGCCAGTATTAGTCAGAGCGCCGACATTGACGGAGTACATGGAGTTGGAGTAGCTGTCCTTGTTGCCCTGGTCGCCGTAACTGCGCCCGTTTCCCGCAGCCCATACCAAGATGGTTCCGAGGCCGCCACGCCCGCTTGTGGCCGCAGCCTTTTTTCCCGCTTCCATCAGCGGGCCCGGCGAATACATCAGCCAGGGAAAACCGTCGGAATGACCCCAACTGCTGTTTTTGATGTCAATGACGTCGTTGTGCAGCGTCATGGCTTCGCCGTCGTCGGAATCGGCGGTGTAACCGGCGATCAGGCGGAAACCGACCAGGGTTGCCATGGGAGCGACGCCCGAAACTCCGATACCATTGCTGCCCCGGGCCGCAGCGGTTCCACCCACGGCCGTGCCGTGGAAATCCTCATTGGCCTGGCTCGGCGCGGGGTTGGTGTCCGGTGGATTGTCATTCCAATCGTAGTGATTGGCGGTGTCGGCATTGGCCGCCAGATCCGGATGGAGCAGATCCAGGCCATCATCGAGGATGGCGATGCGAACACCCTCCCCCTGGTAGGTATCCCAGGGTCCGAGCACGTTGATGTCAGTGCCTACCTTGCCGCCGCCCTGGCCGGTGTTTTTCAGGTGCCACTCCTGCGCGTAGAGAGGATCGTTGGGAACGAGTTTCTTGGCTGGCTGATGCAGCAGAAGGGGCGAGGCCGATTCGATGGCCGGTTCACGGCTCAAGGCTTTGAGGGCTTCCAAGGCGGCCGCGGGTCCGCCTTGCACCGTTTCGGCGATCAGGTAGCCGGGCGCGTAGCTGGGGGCATCCACAAGCCGCAGGCCATGACGCGCGAGAAGGGTACGAACCGCGTCTGGATCGTTCGCTTTTAACAAGATTCGCGCGCCGAGGATGCGCCGCAGGGCGGGGTCTTCCTTGCCGCCCTCCGGGTACAGCACCCAGCCGGGGGACTGGCCGGCGGCCATTTGCTGTGCCTGGGCGATCAAACTGCTGGCGTTCGGCTGGGGGGCAATCTCGCGAATCCTTTGTCCGACGGCGGCGTTCGGTACGAAGACCTCATGCAGGGAAAGCCGGAATCGCTGGGGCCGGCCGTTTTCGATCAGCACAAAAGGCTTGTCCGCCAAGAGGTTCTCCAGGGCCTCATTTTGTTCGGGCGCGGAGGCGCGCAGCGGTCCCGCCGCCATCATGCCGGTTCGCGAAATTCGCTTCGTTCCTGGCGTCGGAGAAGGGGTTTCAGGACCGTGGGTGGGCCAAAGCAGCCAGGCAAGCAGGGCCACGACGCCAAGGAGCGCCGCGCCGAACACGCGTGGAGAAGGGGGCTTCATGGGTCAGGGACGCGTGCCAGGGGGGCTTGGCAGGCTCAGAAGGGGGAATAATCAGAATACCGCAAAGGGCAGACAACCGCACTGGGAAAATGCTCGAAGGGTTCGTATGAGGCGGAAGTCACCGGCCCTGGGGTCAAAGGCGATGGGGAGATTTGGTTTTTTGTCCCCATTTCTGAATTTTAGGTGCAGAATGTTGAGGATGAATGAATTGGGATGGGGATCGGGATCCCCATTTGATCCCCATGGGGATGGGAGGTCGGTGTTTTGATGATTTTTGGCAGAGGAATGGGGGCAAAGGAATGGGGGGAATGAATTTTTGATCCCCATTTTCGGATTTTGGATGTAATGGGTTGAGGATCAGATATTTGGGATGGGGATCGGGATCCCCATCGGCGTTCCCATGGGGACAGGCGAGGGTCTGAACTTGATGATTTTGAGGGCAAGGGAATGGGTGGCAAAGGAATGGGATCCCTGGCGTTTTTCCACGGCGTGCGGCGTGTGGAGCGGGATCGGATGGTCCCCGTGAAGCGTGGAAAGCCGCTTTTCGGAGGCTCAACTGCGGGCCGTTATCCTTGGAAGGGCGGTCGGCAGGAGAAGGGTCGGAGTGGAGACTTATCTGCCAGATGGCAGGGCCTCAGGGGACCTGAGTTTTGTCAGGTAAAACCGTACTGAGATTTTACATCAGCTGGCGGAAAAATCAAGGTCTGAATGAGGGTCGGTTTGCTAACGCAAATAGGCGAGCGCTGCAATGGAGGGGTAACGGACTGCTTTGATCAACGCACGGCGAAGGATCAGCCGATCGTTCGAGTTGAGTTCTAACAGTTGGGCAGTGGCTTCGCCCACGTCGGACAGAGGAACGATGCGTGCGCCCGAGAGGCGAAAGTGATCGCTCCAACGATCCCGACGGGGATGGTAGAGACGGATTAGGCGGCGAGGGCGACCGATGAGAGCTCCCGCGTCGGTACCCTTGGCGACATTGCAACGCAGGCATGCCAGGGCGAGGTTCGGCGCTGAAGTGGGTCCCCGTTGTTTGCGACTGATAATGTGGTCCACCTGAAAGGTGAAGTAAGCATCGTCCTGGTGAATCAGGCAGTATTCACAGATACCCCCGGCTCTCTCGATGACCAGACGGCGCAGGCGTGCTGTAACAGCAGCGCTCATGTTTATGCGGCGGAAGCGCGAGGGCGGGCACGGGCCTTCGCTTTGGCGAGGCTCATGACGTGATCAAGCTGGACGAAGAGTTGAAGTTCCTCCGATTCCTTGGGACGAAGCGTGCCGTCCTTCTGTTTGGTCAGCAAGTCCGCAACTCGCTGCTCAGCCGCCACCGAAGGGCGGAAGGCGCTGAGTTTCTCAACTCCGGCGGCATCGGCAATGAAGGAAACGATTTCCTCGAAGGGCTTCATGAGGGCAACGTAGCGAGGGATTCATGGCTTTCCAGCAGGCTTTGCGTGATATTGAGGGATCTGGCCGGTAGTCTGGCGCCACTGAAGCACCCATTCAAAAAGCTCGGCAATACCCCAGACGGTTTTCGGCGACTCCGCGGAAAGCAGCAAACGCGGCATCAAGCCGGAAGCAGCGAGGGCGCCGATCATGCGAAGCCGGGTGAAGCGGGGGTGTTCATGCCGCATCGAGGCGGGCGTTGCCGTGGGAGACGGCGGCGAATTGCTCGGGCGTGAGGCGGGATTCCTGGAGTTTTAGTTTGGCCGCCTCCCAGTAGAAGAAGGGGGCGTAGGAGCCGAACACCACCTTGTCAGCCGGCCAGTCTTTGAGCAGGTTTTCAACACCACCGACACCTTCAAGCATGGCGATGTCGAGCCAGACGGACGTGCCCTGCAGGGCGGTCATGGACATGGCGCGATTGGCGTTGAGCACCATGACGCGAGCTTCGGGGAGTTTTTGCAGGGCGGCAGGCAGGGGTTTGAAGTCGACGGGCGCCACCTGCACCAGAGGATGCTGCGTGCGCTGGTCTTCCATTTGGGCGACGATCTGAATGAAGAGCTTTTTGTTAGACGCAGCGGCAAGGAGTTCCAGGAAGGCGGGATCATCGAGCTTGTAACCGTGATAGTTGGGGTACAGGCGGATGGCCTTCATGTGGTGCTCTTCGGCGCAACATCCGAGGTCGTGTTGCCAATCGGGAAGCATCGGGTTGATGGTGCCGACAGGGAGGAGAAGATCAGGGCCGTGCTTTTGACAATCATCGGTTAGGCGGCTGTTGGCGTTGGTGATGTCCTTGTGCAGGAGGCCATCAAAGCTGCCGCACCAGGCCTGGGTGACGCCGTTTTTGCGCAGACGGGCCGCCATCTCCGGCGTGTCATCGCCCGGGAGCCGGCGGAAGGGCCAGCGGGACAGGGAGATGTTGACGTCGGTGAATTGTGACGGCGGCACCGCGGCCTTGGCGGTGCCGGCGGCGTCAGAATCCGATGGCGCGGCGAGGGTGGATGCCGCGGCGGCAAGGGAGCTTTGCAGGAAGGTCCGGCGAGGGAGCGGTTTCATAGGGAGATGCCTTTGGCTTTGAGGATGGGAGTCAGGAGGCGGCGGAGATTGCCGCCGAGGATTTGTTTTTTCGCGTCGGGTGGAATGTCGGCAGCCAGGGTCTTGCCCATTTCGTTGCCATAACCGCGCGTGGGCAGATGGCCGCCAAAGACAATGCGGCTGGCGCCGAGTTCGCGCACGGCCATTTCGACAAAACCGGCGGTGGGATCGTTGCCGGCGGTCTCCAGGGTGATCAGCGGAAAGCGACGCACGGTGCGAATGCCGATTTCCCAGTCACCACCGGCATGACCGCAGATGAGTTCCATGCCCGGATGACGCGCGGCGAGGTCGACGACGTCCTGGGGTGAGGATTCACCGGGGTTGTTGTCGCCGCCCGGACGCGGCGGATCGCCGCCGACCTTCATCCAGGTGTGAATGTAAACGGGCGCCTTCAGTTCGGCGGCACGGGCGATGAGCGGATCGAAGTTCGGGTGGTTGCAGCGCAGCGAGCCGATGGGGCCGCCGCCGAATTTGACACCCACCATCGGGCCGTCTTTGACCCAGCGATCGAGTGCGGCCAGTGATTCGGTGACTTTGTTGGCATTGAGCCAAACGAAGCCTAGCAGGCGGTCAGGCCAGCGGCGGAGCAACTCCTCGACTTCCTTGAGATAGCCAGGCTTGAACTCGGCGGGTGAGCGTGAGGTGCCGAGGCCGACGTGGAGAAAAGGGCAGAGACGCTCGATGCCCATGCGGTCGATGAACGGCAGCAACTCCTCCATCAATTGGGAGAGGGTGCGGCGTATGTTGGGCTCAAGATGGAAGTGAAGGTCCCAAATACGCAGTGCCGTGAGCGCGGCTGTGTCTGGCAGGAATGGAGACGGAGACGTGTCAGGCATGACAGAGATCCGGAGTTAACGGCGCGACTGGCCCTTTTTGAAGCACATCTTCAATCGGTCCGCGCCATCCGTCTCGGCCGCCGGCGCAAATAAAGGGCCTTCTGGCGCGTTTTATCTCTGCATGAAGGTGCGCAATCAACCAGCCGGGCAGCCCGCCCTCATGACTGTCGTCCTGGCGGTGGCCTGTCTGGGTGTCACAGCCGCCGGAGAGGTCACCAAGGCGGACCAGGAGAAGCTGCGCGCGGCCATCACGAAGGGGCTTGGATTTGTCGCGACCAAGGGTGACCTGTGGATGGAGGAGAAGAACTGCAACGGCTGTCATCACCTCCCGGAAATGCTTTGGAGCCACCGCGAAGCGAAGCGGCGTGGTTTTGTGATCGACTCAGCCAAGGTTGACGAATGGCGGGCCTGGGCTGAGCCGAAGGTGAAGAATATTGCGGCGGGCCTGGAAGGGGTCGCTTTCATGACGATGGCGATGCCCGAGAAGCCGCTCGCCGCCGCTGAGTCGACGAAGTTGATCCTTGCCGGGCAGCAGGCGGACGGTTCGTGGAAGCCGGCCGGACAATTGGGCACGATGCAAAAGCGGCCGACGCCGGAGGCACAGGCGAATTCGACGCGGATTTTCCTGCTTGCTCTCGACCGGCTTGATCCGGCGGCCTGCGAAAAGGCGCGCGCGAAGGCGGCGACATGGGTCGGAAACAAGGATGCGCCGGCCTCCGTGGAGGGGTTTATTTATCGGGCGCACTATGCCCGGCGTTTTGGCAAGCCGGATGAGGCCACGGCGTTACGCGCGGAAATTTTGAAGAGGCAGCATGCGGACGGCGGCTGGGGCTGGAATGTCACGGAGAAGCAAAGCGATTCCTTGGCCACGGGGCAGATCCTGCATCTCCTGGGCCTCTATGAAGACAAGGACCCCGCAGCGACGGCGGCGACTGACCGAGCCCACCAGTGGCTGATCACGACGCAACGGGAGGATGGCGGCTGGCCGATCGACAGCACCCTGGTTAGCAAGATCGACCGCAGCGACCCGAAGAAGGCAAACTCCCTCAAGAGCGTCAATGAAATCTATGCCTTTTGGGGAACAGCGTGGGCGACGATCGGGCTGTTGCAGGGAGTGCCGGTGGTGGAGGCAAAGGTTGGGGCGGTGCCGTGAGCAGCGCTGGGCATTTGGATTTTTTGCCGCAGAGGGGCAAAGGGGCAGAGGTCGCAGAGAAATTAGTTAGACCTGCTCAGGCACGACAAACGGTTCGCGATATTTGTCCTTGATCATTCCTTGGGCGGCGTCGTTGTCGATGAAGTTTTCGGTCTTTGGGTCCATCTTTAAGATGGGGCCAAGGGTGAGCAGGTCCTTGGTGATATCGACTTCATTTTTGGCGAGATGCTCCTGCATGCGGCCAAAGGATTCTTCGCCGCCTTTTTGAGATTTGATGCCTTCGATGATCTCGGCGGGCTTTTGTTTTTTGCCGAGGCGGTAGGAGATGTTGCCGGTGTGGCAGAGGGCGCTGGAAAGGTGGCCTTCCAGGATGTCGGCGTTGAGGTCTTCGATCTTCCGGGTGCGGCAGGCTTCGGTGAAGTTCTTGAAGTGGTTGTCCGCGCCTTTCCATTTTTGAATTTCCTTGCCGCCTTTGTCGTAGGCGGTGGCGCCGTCATAGCTGGCCACGACGACGTAACCGCCTTCGCATTCGACGATGACACCGACGCCGGCGCCTTTCAGCTTGTCCATGTCCTTGGCATCCTTGGACTGGGGCAGGCCGCGCACTTCGAAAATGAGCGGCGCCTTTTCATAGCCGTGGTAGACGATCTGGGTGTTGGCGGTTTGGCCGTCGTCTTCATAACCGACACGACCACCGAGGCTCCAGACGGAGGGAGAGAGAGCCATTTCGCCGAGAAACCAACGGGAGATGTCCATCTGGTGGATGCCCTGGTTGCCGAGGTCGCCGTTGCCGTAGTTCCACTGCCAGTGCCAGTCATAGTGCAGCTTTTTGCGGGTCATGCCTTCCTTCGGGGCCGGGCCGCACCAGAGGTCGTAGTCGACGGTTTCCGGGACGGGTTGCGGCCCCTCGGTCTTGCCGATGCTGGCACGGCGCTTGTAACAAAGGCCGCGCGCCAGGGTGATCTTGCCGAGGTTGCCCGCCTGCACCCATTTCACGGCCGCGCCGATGCCTTCAACGCTGGAGCGCGCCTGGGTGCCGGTTTGCACAATTTTGGAATACTTGCGCGCGGCTTCGACGATCTTGCGGCCTTCCCAGACGTTGTGGGAAACGGGTTTTTCGACATACACATCTTTGCCGGCCTGAATGGCCCAAATGCTGGCCAGCGCATGCCAATGGTTCGGAGTGGCGATGCTGACAGCGTCGATGTCCTTGTTCTCCAGCAGTTTGCGCAGATCGGAATAACCCGCGACCTTGTGGCGGTCGTCGCCTTTGTCCTTTTCGAGGGAGGCGACGCCTCGGTTGAGGACGTTGCTGTCGACATCGCAAAGCGCGGCGACGCGGACGCCTTCTTTGCTGAGACCTTTGTAGCCGCTGATGTGGGAACCGCCGCGGCCGTTAAAGCCGATGACGGCCATGTTGATCGTATCGCCGGGGCTTTTCTGCGCCCATGAGGTCTTGGCGATATAAAATACTCCGGTGGAGGCGGCGACGGACTGCTTCAGGAAATGGCGGCGATTGCTCATGGGCAAAGAACGTTGTCCAGCCCGAAGCCTTTCTATTTTGACAAACACATGTGGTTCTGGCGTTATCGGGTCTGAACCGACCCACTTATGTTCCGCCAT
>JAXMIV010000256.1:0-2673 GCA_034377045.1 Prosthecobacter sp.
CTCCCTCAAGAATCGAAAAGACAAGAATGGTCGTCAGAATATCCTATTCACCGGCGAAAAGCTCGACATGGAGTCCGTGTGGAGGGTGCGTGATGCGTTCTTTCCGCCCACCAGGCAACGGCAAGGCTCAGCCTAACTGAAGCCGCCTCCCTCATGATTCTACCCATCATGATTTTGTCGTCTTCCCATCGATCCCGAATCCTCTCATCCCGACTCACTTTCCCCTTGCAATCCCAGTGGTTATTCCCCCCGGTACCCAGTGCAAGCAGCGCTCAGACAATTTTCATTTTGCACTTTCCATTTTACATTCTCCAGTCGGCTCCCTACGCCTCTCCCCATGTGAACCATGTTTCCGATCCGTCCGATCCGTCCGATCCGTCCGCGCTGACAAGACTTGCTTTCCAACCCTCCCTGCCCTTGGATGAGCGGGTAATCATTTGAATTTATCATGGGTGCACAGTGGAAACAAAAGTGGCGGGAACTGGCCGCAAATGAGAAGGGCAAACTCGTCGGCAAACTGACGCGGGAAATTCAGGTAGCGGCGCGCCTGGGTGGGCCGGCGCCGGATCTGAATGCGCGACTGTTTGCAGCGATTGCGGCGGCGAGGCGACAGAGCGTGACGCGGGACGCGATCGAGCGGGCGATCGCGAAAGGGTCCGGCACGGGAGCTGATGCGGTGAATTATCAAACCGTGATGTTCGAGGGTTTCGCCCCGCATCGCGTACCGGTCATGGTGGAGTGCCTGACGGACAACAACAACCGTACCTCCTCCGAGGTGAAGCAGCTTTTCAAGAGCGGCAGCATGGGCACGCCGGGATCGGTGGCGTGGATGTTTGAGCACTGCGGCCTCATCGAGGCGACGCACACGGACAAGTCGCTCGACATCGAAACCGCGGCACTGGAGGCGGAGGCGGACAATGTGGAGCCTCTCGACCTGGAAGAAGAAGACGCGGCTGGACATATCGGCGCCCGCTTTTTCTGCCCCACCACGCAGCTTGATGCCGTCACCAAAGCGCTGAAAGCGGCGGGTTGGACGATCACGACCTCCGAACTGCACTACCAGCCGAAGGACTATCCGGACTTGAGCGATGCCCAGCGTGATGACGTGGCAGGATTCTTGCAAGCCCTGGATGGACATGCGGACGTGCATCGCGTCTATGCGGCGCTCCGTTAAACCACCCCCTTCTGTCCATACCTACCCTATGAAGCCCGCCTCGCTGCTGACGAAATCCGCCCTCTGCCTGGTCCTGGCAGGCATTTGGAGTGGTTGTGACCGGACGCCGAAGCCGGCGCCTGAAGCGGCAGCGCCAGCCAAGACCGCGCCAGCAGTGCCGGTAAACCCGCTGCTGGCCAACGCGGCCCGATTTGGCATGGCAGGCAGGATGCCGAAGGACACAGGCGCCTACCTCGGCAGCGCCAACTTCAAGGCGCACCGGGAAGCGCTGCAAAAGACCCAGTATTGGAAAACTCTGGAAGCATTTCTGCAGGACAGCAAGCCCTCCGCGGAAAAGGAGAAGAAGACGATCTCCGAGTTCGAAGAATTTCCGGTGGATGACTTTTTCCTGGCGATGGGCAAGGACAGCACCTCGGCGCTGGGCTGGCTCATTGATGTCAATCACCTCTACGGCGAGTATACCTACCGCACCTTGATCACCGGCTTTACCGGAGGTCCCGGCAAGCAGGGCTCCTTTGATCCGCAGGCCATGCTGAGCAATGCCTCAACCAGCCCGGAATTGATCGAGCGCCTGTGCGCGCTGATGGAGCGCGCGGAACTGCCGCCGCTGATCCTCGGCGTCAAGACAGCGAAGCCTGAGGCCTTGATGGAAAAGCTCTTTCCCGCCAAGGGACCGATTTGGGTCGCCGACCTGAAGAAGGGTAGCCTAACCATCAACACCGGCGCGACTCTGACCACCTACGAAGGCACGGTGGGCATCTGGCTGACGCAAAAGGTGCGCGACGAATGGCTCAAGGGTCTCGGCCAAATGGTTAAGGAGCCGGCGCTGATCGCCCGCATCAAGAAGACCCTCGACACCCTCGCGGCCAAAAAATTCAGTTTCGCCGTGGGCATCAGTGACGGCTATCTGATCGCCGCGGCGGGCAATGATTTGCGCCATGTACAATTTGCCGCCACGCCGGCTGATTCCCTGCTGAGCCGGCCGGAGCTGGCCGTGGCGGAGCCGCACGCGGGCAAGGATCTGTTGGGACTCTTGCATGTGGAGGCCAGCGCGTTGACGGCGATGCACGATGATCAGCCGCTGACCCCGATGCTTCAGGGCGCGCTGAACGGACTGGCCGGCACGCCGGTGTTTTCCGCCCTGACGAAGCAGTTGGAACCCAAGCTCGCGGCGCTGACCGCGGCGGAGAAGGACTTTTATCGGCAGCGTTTTGCCACGGCCGTTGGCGTGTTGTGGTGGGAAAAGGGTGTGCACATGGAGCTTTCCGGCGGGGTTTCCCCGGAAGGCAAGATTCTCGGCAAGCCGCTGAAGTTCGCGGCGCTGCTGGACACGCCGGAGGTGCTTTTTGCCGCCGCCGGTCACAGTCCAGTAAGCGTCACGGGCCGCGCCTATTTTGAGCGCTGGATGGACCTGCTTTACACCACCACGGGCGGATTCATTCAGGCAGGGCTCGGCGGCGATCAGGCGCTCGGCATTTATGCCCTGGCCGACAAAGGGA
>JAXMIV010000257.1:0-5158 GCA_034377045.1 Prosthecobacter sp.
GATGCCTTCCCAGGTCGAGGCGATTTTGATCAAAATACGTTCACGCGGAATGCCTTCCTTTTCATAGGCCGCGATTAAATGCCGCGCTTTCAGCACATTGCCCGTCGTGTCGAATGACAGCCGCGCATCCACTTCCGTCGAAACACGTCCCGGCACGATCTTCAGGATTTCCAGGCCGAAGAGCACCACCACGCGATCCATGATCGCCTCCACCTTGTCCGCGCCGGAAAGGTTGGAGCTCTTGTACTCAGCCACTGCCTTGTCCACCAGCGATTTGTACTCGGCCTTCTGTGAGGCGGCGAGAATGAGGGATGGATTGGTCGTGGCATCCTGCGGCTTGTAGGCCTTCATGGCCTCAAAGTCGCCGGTATCGGCCACCACGGTCGTGTGCTGCTTGAGTTGATCGAGCTGATTCATGTTGCGTTAGGGGGTCCCGAGAATACGGGCAAAAGGGCTCCATGCAAGCCCCCGCCTCCGGTTCCCTCGCCCCCGGCACGGGGGAGAGGGCTAGGGTGAGGGGGCCGTACCTAGGGCCTATAGTCTTCCCCGCGAGCTCATGATTTTTTTGCATTCGGTCGAATAGCATCCTTCATCCACCCCATGACCGTTCACACCCTGGACCTGCATTTTCGCGACACCCCCCGCCTCATCGCCGCCTACCTGGTCGAGTGTGGCAACGAACTCGCCCTCATCGAAACCGGTCCCGGCTCTTCCCTGGCCACCCTTCGCGAGGCCATCACCAGCCGCGGGTTTGAGCCGACAGACATCCGCCACGTCTTCGTCACCCACATTCACCTCGATCACGCCGGCGCCGCGGGCTGGTGGGCACAGCAGGGGGCCCAAATCTACTGCCACCCCAACGCCCAGCGCCACCTCATCGATCCCTCGAAACTCATCGACAGCGCCCGCCTCATCTATGGCAGCGCCATGGACACCCTCTGGGGTGAAATACTGCCCGCGCCCGCGGATCGCATCACAGCCCTCCAAGACGGCGAATCCGTCACCGTCGGCGAGTGCCAGATCATCGCCTGGGACACCCCCGGCCACGCCCGCCACCACCACGCCTTTTCCATTGGCGATGTCTGCTTCACTGGAGATGTCGCCGGTCTGCGCCTGGAAAGAAGTCCCTACCTCTCCGTCACCGCCGCGCCGCCGCAGTTCGATCCTGTCGCCTACACCGCCTCCGTCGACCGCCTCCAGGCCGCCAACTTCCGCAAACTCTACCTCACCCACTTTGGCGAAATCACCGACGTCCACGCCCACCTCGAAACCTACCGCCGCCGCATCAGCGAGGTCCACCTCAAAGTCCGCGCCTGGGTCACCGCCGGCCACACCCCCGAAGAAATCCGCGATCTCTACCAGGAGTCAGAGCACCAGATCGCCCAATCCGCCGGCATCTCCGCCTCCTTCTGGCTGCGCCACGAACTCGGCAACCACACCCACATGTGCGCCGACGGCATCCGCCTCCACATCGAAAAATCCCCCTCGGCCTAAGCCGCCCCCTTCGACAAGGGATCGAATCGGATTTTGATTCGCTCAAACCAAAGTGGCCTTCCCTCGCCCCGCTTGCGGGGAGAGGGCGAGGGTGAGGGGCCGATTCCCTCAAGCCATAGCCATCCCCCAAAAAACAGAAAGGCTGCCCGTAAGAACAGGCAGCCTTCAAGGGTCGGAAACGGCAACGAGCCGGAACCAGAATCAAAAAATCAACGCACACCTTCCGTCGTCGGCGGCGCGTCTTCGCCCGCGGGCTACGGCAGGCTGAAACGGAAACGGATCTTGCCGCGCTTCGCGGTCGCGCGGGCCTTGCGGCGGGAGCGCTCTTTCGGAGTCTCATGGGCGCGCAGGCGGCGCACTTCTTCCAGAATGCCTTCCATCTCCAGCTTGGTCTTTAGGCGCTTCAATGCGCGGTCAACAGGCTCACCTTTGCGGATTTGGACTTCAGGCATACGATATCAAAAATGGTTTGGAAAAAGGGCAGGGAAAATAGGGGCCGCCACGCATCCGTCAACCGGAAAGATGATCAGCGCAAAATCGGCGCCTCCCGCCACTGAGGCTCGACACCATCCTTCGCGCCGTCCTAAATAAGTCCCCATCGCTTCCCCATGGTCCCCCTCTTCCTCGTCGCCTACCGGGTTTTTGCCCTCGCCCTGGCCCCCATTGGCGGCTCTTTGAGCCTCCTTCTCCTCTTCGCCTGCCAGTCGCAGGAGGGCGCCGCGTTCGCCGTCGGCGCCCTGCTCTTCAGTCTGGTGCCCCTGCTCGACCTCATCGCCCGGGAACGCGAATCCCGGCTTCTGTCCTTCGTCGCCGTCGTCGCCCTGGCAGGCTGGGTGGCCATCACCGCCTGGCTTTTTACCGTCGCGCCTGATGGCCGCTCCCCCGCCACCGCCCGCGTTCAAAACCGCTATGTCAAAGGCGACTGGCACTACCCCCGCGCCGCCTTGGGCAATCTCCTGCCCGAGCTCGATCAGATCCTCCTCGGCCTCAAGATCATGCCTGCCCTCGATTCGCACCTCACCCAGGAGCAATCCCGGCAGACCGCCCCCATCACCGCCGCCATCTACCGCGAGCTCGAAGCCGACCCCGACTTCCACGCCCTCGGCTCCGTCCTGCCGCACGCCTACGACGAACTGTGGGGTCAGCGCATCGATCACGGTCACTACTTCCTCTATGTCCCCAAAAACCTCGACCGCCAAAAGCCCGCTCCCGCCCTCGTCTTCCTCCACGGCAGCGGCGGCAACTTCAAAGCCTACACCTGGCTCCTCGCCAAAGTCGCCGATGAGCGCGGTTTGGTTCTCATCTCCCCCACCTACGGATTTGGCAACTGGCAGGAACCCGACACCACCAAAACCGTCAAGGCCGTCCTCAAAGACGCCGCCAAGCTCGTGCAGATCGACCCCGCTCAAAGGCACCTCATCGGCCTCTCCAACGGCGGCCTCGGCCTCTGCCAGGCCGGCATGGAGATCGGCGAACAGTTTCGCTCCCTCATCTTCCTCTCCCCCGTCATGGATCGCGAGGCCATGAGCACCCCAAAATTCAGCCGCCGCTGGAAAGACCGCCCCATCCTCATCCTCACCGGCCAAACCGACGACCGCGTCCCCCTCGAATCCGTCACCGCCGCCGCCACCCAAATGCGCAAACAAGGCGCCCAGGTCACCCTCGAATCCATCCCCACCGCCGACCACTTCCTCCTCTTCACCCACCGCGACCAGGTCCTGAACCGCCTCTCCACCTGGCTGAAAAACCTCCCACCTCCGCCACCCGATCCTGAAGGTGTGCCGAACAAATAGCGTCCTCTCCTGTCATCACCTCAACGCAATTTTCCACTAAACCCGTGGACAATATAGGGTTTTCCTGCTACATCAGGATTTGCCCCCCTTCTGCATCTGGCGACTGCTCCTTCCTCGCGCACCTTGCACCACGCTTCCGCTTCCGCTTATGCCTCGACGCGACAATGAATTTAGCTAAGTTGGCTGCCCGCCGCGCCCTGCCGCCATCCTCCACTCCGTGAACTAACGAAAGAAATGCTGCCTGAGCACTCCCCCTTTTCTCCCGATCAGCGCCATGCCCTCGAGGGTCTGATCGCCGGCCTGTCCCCGGCGCAGCGGTTCTGGCTCGCCGGCTATCTTTCCGCTGGTGACGCTGCCCCTGCGGCCGCGGGCCCGGCCACCGCCGCCACGAAGTTGACCATTCTCTACGGCTCGGAATCCGGGAATTCGGAAAAGCTGGCCGATCTCTCCGCCAAGGAAGCCAAAAAGCGCGGCTTCGCGCCTTCGGTGAAAAACATGGCCGACCTCTCGCCGGCGGACCTCGCCAAGGTGGAGAACCTCCTGGTCATCGTCAGCACCTGGGGCGACGGCGATGCGCCAGAAACGGCGACGGGCTTTTACAAAGCGTTCATGGACACGACGCTGACGCTGCCAAAGCTGCGCTACTCCGTCTGCGCGCTGGGCGATACGGCGTATGAGAAGTTTTGCCAGATCGGCAAGGATGTCGATGCGCGCCTGGAAACCTTCGGCGCCACCCGCGTCCATGCCCGCCAAGACTGCGATGTCGAGTACGAGAAGCCGCATCGCACCTGGCTCGACGCTGCTTTGAGCGCCTTTGGTCCGGCAGCGGCGCCAGCGGCGGAGACATCCGCTTTCACTTTTGCGCCCACGGCGGCGGCGGTGGAGTACAGCAAAACACATCCTTTCCACGCGGAGTTGAAGGAGCGCGTGCTGCTGAACGGCAAAGGCACGGCCAAGGAAACTTGGCACTACGAGTATTCGCTGGAAGGCTCCGCCCTCGTCTATGAACCGGGCGATGCCCTGGGCGTGGTGCCGGTGAATGCGCCGGATGTCGTGGAGCATCTGCTCAAGGCCGCCAAACACACCGGCACGGAAGAGGTCGAAGTCACCGACGTCGGCACCAAGACACTCGCCGAGGCGCTGCGCGAAGACTTCGACATTACCGCCCTGACCCGTCCCGTTTTGGTGAAGCTGCAGGCGCTGACGAAATCCAAGAAACTCGCCGCGTTGCTCGCGGATGGCGCCAAGGACAAACTCAAGGACTACCTCTGGGGTCGCTGGGTGGCCGATGCCCTCGCCGACTTCGCGCCAAAGGGCATCTCCACGGCCGATCTGGTCAGCCTGTTTCGCAAGCTGCCGCCGCGCCTTTATTCGATCGCCTCCAGTCCGCTGGCGCATCCCGATGAAGTCCACCTCACCGTCGCCTCCGTGCGTTATCACGCCAATGGCCACGACCGCAAAGGCGTCGCCTCCACCTACCTCGCCGATTTGGTGCAGAAGGGTGACAAGTCGCCGGTGTACATCAATCAGAACAAGCAGTTCCGCCTTCCTGCTTCCGCCGATACGCCCATCATCATGGTCGGCCCTGGCACCGGCGTGGCGCCGTTTCGCGCCTTTGTGGAGCATCGCGCCGAACTCGGTCAGCACGGCAAATCCTGGCTCTTCTTTGGCGACCAGCGCTACACCTACGACTTCCTCTATCAAGTCGAATGGCAGGAGCATCTCGCCAACAAGGCGCTGACCCGCCTCGATGTCGCCTTCTCCCGTGATCAGCCCGAGAAGATCTATGTGCAGCACAAGATGGCGGAGCGCTCCAAGGCGCTCTACACCTGGCTGCAGGATGGCGCGCATTTTTACGTCTGCGGTGATGC
>JAXMIV010000258.1:0-4435 GCA_034377045.1 Prosthecobacter sp.
GACAGCGTTCTCCATCACCTTGCCGAGTCCATCCTTCACGCCACCCTTTTGTTAGGCCCCATCATGCCCACCGCCATGGCCAAGGCGCAGGAACAGATCGGCTGGGCGCGGCCCGAAGGCTTCACCCTCAACGACCTCAAATGGGGCTTGCTGGGCAACGGCCATCAGCTCGGCCTACCCGTGCCTTTGTTTCCAAGAGTTGAAGTTGCCGAACCCACACCCTGACCAGGTTTGGGATAGCTTTGCCTCCATTGAGCCAACAACGTCTTGGACTACTTCACCGTCTCCAACAGCAACTTGGGATGGCGGGCCGCCACTTTGAGTAGTACCTTCGCGGGCCCTGTCGGTTTCCGGCGACCTTGCTCCCAATTTTGCAATGTCTTCTCGCTAATCCCGAGCAGTCGCGCGAACATCGGTTGCGACACTCCAAGTTGGTTCCGTACGCCCGCGACGTCAGTGGGTGCATCGAACTTAAAAGTACGGGAAGCCTTCGCCTTGCCGCTGCGGATCGCCTTCATTTCGCTCACGCTTTGGAGCAATTCTTGGAAAAGTTCTTCTTTCATAGTCAGTCGAGCAAATGTTTCAGTTTCTTGAGTTGATCTGGCGTAAGATCGTCCCGCTCGTTCTTCGCGTAAATAAGGACCATCGAGATGACATCTTCAGAGTTCCACCAGTAGTAGATGACACGCACCCCGCCCCGCTTGCCCCGCCCCGGCGCGCTCCAGCGAACCTTCCGAAAGCCACCTGATCCCCGGATGAGATCCCCTGCATCAGGATGCAGGATGAGGTATTGTTGTAGAGCTGCATAAACATCGTCGTCAAGCAGCGCCGTGACGCGCCGCGTAAAAGTTGGCGTTTCTTCAAAGACCACTGTCAAGTCTACGCCATTGGCGTAGATCGTCAAGGTGGCGTTACTGAGATTTTCGCCTGCTCATGCGGACGCCCCACCAAGCGATCCACCCAATCACAGCCACGCTGATCAGCAAATATTGCGAGCAGACGATGAGGCTGATGGACGAATTCCACGAAATCGAGGGAAATCGTCGCGAGAACGGTTTTCATGGCGTTAACAACGGATCATGAATAATTCAACCTGCTGCGCAGTCCTCTCCCACCCTCACCCCACCAACTCCTCCCGCGTGAACGCCGCCACGACGGGATAGCCTTTGCCTTCGATGTTTTGGCGGCCGCCTTCCTGGCGGTCCACCAGGATCAGGGCGAAGGCCACCTTGCCGCCTTCTTCCTCGATCGCCTGGATGGCCTTCAGGGTCGAATCGCCGGTGGTGATGACATCATCCACCACCACCACGAGTTGCCCGGCGGCGAAGTTGCCTTCAATGCGTTTGCCGCGGCCGTGGCCCTTCGGTTCTTTGCGCACGTTGAAAGCCTGAATGGGAATGGCGTCACCCGCCAGACTGGAGGTCATCGCCACGGCGAGGGTGATGGGGTCGGCGCCCATGGTCAGGCCGCCGAGGGACTGCACCTGGATGCCCCGCGCCGCCTCTTCTTTGCGCAGCAGTTCATGCAAAATCCGGCCCACCAGTACCGCGCCGCGCGCATCCAGGGTCGTGACCCGGCAGTCGACATACAGGTCGCTCTCCTTGCCGGAGGCCAGGGTGAATTTGCCGGTCTTCACCGATTTGGCGCACAGCAGTTGGCGCAGCTCTTCGCGGTCGAGTTCGAGGGACATGCCACCGCTTTAGCCTGCTACAGACGAGAAGCAAGAGCCTCGTAACGCAGACTCAGTGCGTAAAGAACTGGGTCTTTGACACGCTAAGCGCTTGAGCTTCACGCGCTTTCCCGGAAAGTACGGGCGCATGCCCTTCCGTGAAACCCTGCTCAATCTGTCCATCACAGCCGTGCTGGTGCTGATTGTTGTACTTGCGGGCATTCTCCTCAAGGAAAGCCGCCCCGGCCCGGTCGCCGCGATTCCGGTGCATGTGGCGGATGTTTCCACCGAAGCCGGCAACGCCAGGGAAGTGAAGGCCCAATTTGAGATCTTCCCGCGCCCCGAACTCGTCGAAAGCCGGGCCAATGAGGCTGACACCCTCCGCATCCGTATCAAGGGTGAAGAGCAGATCTTTGTGCTGTATTTTGTCGATGCTCTCGAAGCCTCGATGAATCATCCGCAACGTGTGGCCGAGCAGGGCCGCTACTTCGGCAATGCCAGTGACAAGGCCATCACCGACAGCGGCGCGGAAGCCGCCGCGTATGTCACGGATCTCCTCAAGACGCATCCCTTTCACGTCCTCACCCGTTGGGAAAAGATCGCCAACTCGGACCGTTATTATGCGCTCATTATCGTGGAAACGACCGCTGGCAAGCATGAGTACCTGGCGAACCTGTTGATGAAAAAGGGCTTCGCCCGAGTCTATGGTGTGGACACTGAACTCCCGGCGGGAACGCAGGACATTCCCAGCTACATGGTCGAACTCCAAAGCCTGGCCCGAGCTGCGCGAGAGCAAAAAGCCGGGATCTGGTCAAAGGTTTCCCCGTGAAGCGAAATCATCGGCCTTGGGCGGGCACCCTGGCTACTTCGGCTCCGGCGTGACCTCGATGGTCTTGCTCTCTTTCAGGCGGGTACGCAGTTTGGCCCAGAAGTCTTCGTCGTCGTCGGAAGGGCCGGTGGCGGGCAGGCCGGGACGAACGGTGGGCAATACCGGTACCTTGATACCACCAAGGCCGCTGTCGCTGCTCGCATCCGCCAAGGAGCGGCCATAGGGGGAGAATAAACCGGTGGGAATCGGGTATTTCTGCAACCCCGCCTCCAGGATGCGATGTTTGTTGATGAAGTCCGTGGGACTGTAGTAGTTCGTGTTATCGCGGGCAAATTGGGATCGATTCATGCCAATGTGCAGGTTCTTGCGCATCTCAAAATGCAGGTGCGCGGGATACATGCCGTTGTTACTGCCCATGGTGGCGATGAGCTGGCCTTTCTCGACGATCTGGCCCACTTTGCTGAAGCGTTGGAGCAGGTGCCCGTATTGGCTGTCGACCATCGCCACTTTGCCCGTTGCATCACGGTAGGCATGGCGCACGATGATGCAATTGCCCCACCCGACGCCGATATTTTCCGAGACGATCACGATGCCGCGGGCGGTCGAGTAAATGGGTGCGCCGAGGTCGCTGTCGCCGCCGGCCCTGCCGTTCCAATCTTCCCCCATATGGCCGTTGGGCCAATACCCGCGGGCCTTGTAGTAATTGGCAGCGTTCGGCTTGCCCACCGGGAAATCAAAGCCATCGGCCAAGTCGCAGCGGATGAATTCGGCAGACCGGGCCTGGCTGGCCAGGATGAGGATGGTCAGGCCACATAGCCACCGCCGGCTAAGCCCCCTCAAGGACCACCGCAAGACTGGAAGCTGATCACATCGTGTTGCCAAGCGCATCCCGCTTTGGACAACGCGGCGGAAGGGATTCTTGGATGTTTGGCCGCCGGACATGGCAAGGGCGGTTGGAAGATCCGTGGAGGCCCACAGCGACAGTTGAAATCAGGGCTTAGGGGTCGGCGGAGGGGTGACCGGAGCTGGCGCAGGCGCGGGAGCCTTGGCGGCCGCCTGAGGCTGAGTTGCTGCCGGCTTCGGGGCGGCTGCGGGGGTTTCCGACGGCTCTTTCATCACTGGTGCGGGCAGCTTGAGTGGAGCCGGGGCAGGCGCAGGGGCCGCTGCGGGCTTCGCAGGGGCCGGGGTGACCTGAATGGAAGGGGTGCCGGGAGCGGCTGGTTTCACCTGGATGGCGGGCGCGCCTGGGGCGCCTGGGGTTGCCGGGGTGACCTGAATCGCGGGACTCGCCGCCGAGGTGGGGACGGCGGGGGCCGCAGGCGCTGCGGGAGGGGGCGGCACATCGCCAAAGAGCTTGGTGGCCTTCGGAGCGTGCCGCTTTGAGGTGAGGACCGCCAGCGTCAAAGTCAGGGCAAACAAGGTGACCGCCAGGTAAACCGTGAACTTCTGCAGAACGGAGGTGGTCTGCGCACCGGCAATCTGCGACATCGTGTCACCTCCGAATGAAGCGCCCAGGCCTTCCTGGCGCGGGCGCTGCATGAGCACGACAAGGATGAGGAGGAGGCAGACGAGAACCTCGACTACCGTGAGAATGCCAATCAAAATGTCCATAAGGGGCGGCGAATATGGGGGTACTTCTGCCCTTGGCAAGCAGGTTCTGGCTCGCAGCCGCTCGCCTGCCGCCCACTAGGCGCCCCAATCCTGCCGGGGCCCCGCATTCTGCGCCCGCAGAGCCCGCCGAACGGCCGCCCCTTCGATCTCCTGCGGACTCTTGCCCATTTTCGTCGCCAGCGCCGCCGCCAGACCGGCGGCTTCGCCCATGGCCATGGCGGTGACCGTGACCCGGGTGGAGGCATGGGCGCCGCGCGTCGCGGAGTGGCAACGCCCGGCGACGAGCAGATTCGCCACCTTCTGCGGCAGCAATGAGCGGTAGGGAA
>JAXMIV010000259.1:0-2813 GCA_034377045.1 Prosthecobacter sp.
TACAATCCGGCCAAAGCTGCCGCCTACGAAAAAGAGCTGGAAGCAAAACGCCAGCGCGCGGCCGAAGCCCGGGCGGCGCGGCAGATCGAACTCAGCCGGGCGTTGATCCTCGCCCAAGAGATGGAGTTGACCCGCCTCCGCATCGCGGAACAGCAGGCCAATGCCGCGGTTCGCGCCGCGGCAGTCAATTATTCCTTTGCGCCCATGTCCCCGTATCCGCTCCTGCCCGCGCTCGGCGCCGTCTTCGACAGCCGCGCCTATCGTTATGGACCCCGCAGTTGGGGTCACGGAAACTGGCAGTGCAACGGGGTCTGGTACAACTCGAATGCGGGAATTAATCCATTTCTCGCGGCGCCTTTTCAATCAAGCATGAGCGCCTGCCCGCCGTGTCCCCCGGGGGGAATTGGCTTCAACAAAGGCAGTTTTAGCTTTCAAGTTTCCCCCTAATCCCCTCTCATTTGCGAGAATTCGCAGAAAAGATAGATAAAAAGTGCGATTTTATGCTGAATATGGGCCGTACGGTCCTTACGGTTCTTGACAGGCACGCCCCTTGCTGACGAACGTACGACGCGTTCGTTACGCTCTGCTCTCGTGGGTGCGCATTTTTACATCTCCAAAAACCATAAGACCCTAGGTCCATGTACCCTGGACGATCTGCGCAGCTTTGTCGCGTATGGTTCGGTCGAAGGCAATGATCTGGTCAAGCGTGAAGGCGAATCCGACTGGACCCCGCTCGGCCAGTTGCAGGAATTGTGTCCCGACGACCCGGATGCGCTCACCCCCTATGAGATTGCCACTCGCCGCCGCTCCGCTCGTTATCGGAAATATGCAAAGGTGCCTGACCGGAGCCGTTCCGGCTGGGTCCTGGCGCGTCTGGTGGCGGGCTTTCTACTCTTCCCCCCACTGCTGTGGCTGGGCGCCATGGCGATCTATCAAGGCCGCATCTATACCCGCAAGAAAGATGCGCATGGTTACCTGCGCACCTGGCCGCGTTCCGTCGAAATCTCCGTGTCGATCATGCTTGTGATCAATGCCATCGCCTGGTGGTGGGGTCTGTCGTGGCTCAGTCATGAAGCCGAGCCTTTGGCGCGGGAGCTCGTGTCGATGTCGAGGACCGCCATTACAGATTTGCAGGATTGGCTCGGCCGGCGTTGAGATAAAAGGCGCGGGGTGAGGGTGTATTCTCTCGTTGAATCTCCCGCCATGATCAAGTTCCTGACCTGCTGCGCCATCATTGGTTTGTTCTCGTTGCTGCCTCCCCTGCATGCCGCGGAATCACCGCCAAAAGTGGCCACCTTCGAGGTGGATGCCACACCGCCCGTGGGCAGCATGATGGCCTACGATCTCTGCAAGGCTCAGGGCGACTTGCGGCTCAGTTGCCGCGGCATCGTCCTCATCGGCGCCGGAAAACCCATCGTTCTTTGCGCGGTGGATTGGATTGGCATCGGCAATGAAGGGCATGACGCCTTTTGTGCGGCTTTGGCCGAAGCTGCGGGCACCTCCGTGGAGCGCGTCGCCGTGCATTCACTGCATCAGCACGATGCGCCGGCCTGTGACTTCGGCGCGGAAAAGATCATGCGTGCCGCGGGCCTCGATCCGAAACGCTGGGACGGCACCTTGGCCCGCGATGTTATTGTGCGTGCGGGTGCGGCGATTCGTACCGCGCTGCCTGCTGCGGTTCCTGTGACTCATCTTGGTTGGGGCGAAGCCAAGGTTGAACAAGTCGCATCCAATCGCCGCATCATGGACCTCGCCGGCAAGGTTAGGGCCGTGCGCTATACCGCCACCAAGGATCCCAAACTGCGCGCCGAGTCCGAGGGCGTGATCGATCCGGTGATCTCCGTCATGAGTCTTTGGAGCTCGGAGAAACCCGTCGCCGTGCTGAGCTATTACGCCACCCACCCCCAGAGCTATTACCGCACGGGAATCCCCAGCCCCGACTTCCCCGGCATCGCGCGTTTCATTCGCGGCCAGAGCGTTCCGCAGGCACTTCATGTGCACTTCACCGGAGCCGGCGGCAATGTCGGCGCCGGCAAGTACAACGACGGCAATCCAGAAAACCGAATGCTCCTGGCCCAACGTCTGGCTGACGGAATGAAACGCGCCTTCGACGCCTCGGAAAAAGTGGCCATCAGCGCGAGCGACGTCGCCTGGGCGGTCGAACCGGTCACTTTGCAACCGGCCGCCTATCTCACCGAAGAGATCCTGGCGCCGCTGCTTCAGACCGCCAAGGCGAACGATTTCCTTGGCCCCGCTGACCGGCTCGCTTGGGTACGCCTCTGCAAAGCCGGCCGCCAAATCCCGATCGGTTGCCTGTCGATCCTCAATCATCGCGTGCTGCACATGCCGGGTGAACTGTTTGTCGAGTATCAACTCGCCGCCAAGAAAATGCGCCCTGATCTCAAAGTCGCCGTGGCTGCGTACGGCGACTACGGTCCCGGTTATGTCGGCACTGCGCGGGCCTATGGCGAAGGCGGCTACGAAACTTCCGAACGTGCCAGCAACGTCGGGCCGCAGGCAGAAAGCGAGTTGATGCGAGCGATGGAAAAACTGCTCGGCGTGAAGCGCTAACGCGTCCGCTATTTCCCTGGACCGCCGCCGTTGATCATCATGCTGGACATCTGCATGCCTGTTCTGGCCATGTTCCGCGCCTGTTCCTGAAACGCGGCGAGCGTTTTGATCTGGCCTGGGGAGAGCACCGCGGCAGCTTGCGCCAACACTTGGTCGTCGACGCCTTTCTTCTGCTGGAGGAAATTTTCGATCTTCGCCGGCGTCATCTGCGTCGGATCCATATTGGCGGGATCGGTAATGTC
>JAXMIV010000260.1:0-2789 GCA_034377045.1 Prosthecobacter sp.
GGCGGCGCAAGCTCCTGAAGCAGTTCCCTTACGGTCTGATCTATCACCAGCCGGAACCAGGTTGGGTTGAAATCGTGGCCGTGATGCACCTGCACCGTGAACCGGATTACTGGCGCAAGCGTGCAGAGTAAACCCCCCTTCCTTTAACTGGGCCTGTCTTTTGGAAGTGGCAAACTTCCAGACCGCAAATATTAGATCGCCTCATTTCAACGTCTGCAACCAAGCCGCCAAATCCGCCAAACCCTGGGCGCCAATGGTTCCCGCAAGGCCGGGTGGCATCAGCGACTGCTTGAGTTCCTCGCACTTGGTAATGTTGGCTTTCCTGATGACCTGAGCGGCGCCGCCGGCGGTGCGCAAAGTGAGCGCTTCATCCGTGTCGCTGATGATGTAACCCAAGATGGTTAGCCCATCCTTCGTGGTGACCTGTTGGCCGCCGAAGCTGTGCTCGATCGCGGCGCTGGGGTAGAGAATGGCGGTGAAAAGGCCGTCCTTGGCCAATTTGCTGCCGATCTGGCTCAAGTCGGGACCGAAGTCGATGAACTGGCCCTTCACCCGGTGACAGGCCACGCAGCCCGCCTGCATGAAGGACATCTGCCCCTTGGCCGGGTCGCCCTTCATCGCCATCAACTCGGCCAGCGGGGGAAAGTCCTGCAACCCCTGGGCGGCGGGCACGGGCAGTTCACTGGCGGCCTGGCCGCGAATCCCGGCATCGGTGCTGCGGCTGAGAGCCAGGGCAGCCTGCTCCTTCACGGTCTCCGGCAGTTTGCCTTCCTTATGCCACTTCAGAATGGCGCGTCCACCTTCGCCACTGAGAGCGAGAGCGTCGATGATGGCACGGCGCACGTCTTCGCGTTGCTCACCCGGGAAACGGCTGTTCAGCACCGCGACACTGGCGCGATCACTGACACGACCGAGGGCGGCGATGAGCGCCTTCGCCTGTGTGGCATCGCTTTGGCGGATGAAATTGACCGCACCCTCACGATTGGCGGCGATGAGGCGGGCAGCGGTGGTGGCTTCGGGAGCGTTGGGATTCGCCAGGATGAAATCGAGCAGTTCCTTCTCAAATCCAGTTAGGCTGAGGCGTTCGACAAGATCAATGAAAGCGGGCTTGCCGATGACGGGCTTGAGGAGTTCATCGAGGCGGGCTTTGCCGGTGGGGTCTTTGTTGATCTCCACGCGCGACAAGAGCGTGGCGGCGGCGAGGGAGGTTTCGAGGTCGGCTTTGTGGAAGACTTCGAGCGCGGCTTTGGTTACCTCGGTGGGGTATTTGGTTTGGAGGAGTTGGAGGGAACGGAGGAGGCGCAGGCGCTGCTGCAGAATGGGGACCTTGGCCCAGGCTGAAGAAGGCAAAGACTCGGTCAACATGCTGGCGAGGGCGGATGCGGTGGTGGTGCCTTTGTGACGCCAGATCAGTTCATCGAGCACTGAGGGGATTCTCAAGGACGTGGCCTGATCACCCTCTGCTTCGTAAGGTTTCGGCACGAGGTTCTGCTTTGCTTTAAGCAAGGTAGCCATGCGAGCGTCACCACGAACGTCTTCACCAATCCCAAGGGCTTCAATCGTCCAGCGATCAAACACCACGCTCCTTTTGACCACTTCGACCCAGAGATTGTTGGCCTCTTCGCTGCCATCAAAGCGCAAAGCGATGGAGGCTTCGCGGCGAACGGCAGGCGATTCGTCTTTGACGACTTTGGCGATGAGTTGGCGCAGTTTTTCGGGCTGCTTCTGCTGCCACAATTGACGGGCGGCGCGCAAAGCGGTGATGCGAATGTTGGAGTCAGTATCGGTGATGGCGACGTTGAAGAGACTTTGGGTGGTCTCAACATTGGAATGTTGAGCTACGGCCCAGAGGGCGCGGGCGCGATGGGCTGGTGCTGCTAGTTTGTATTCGCCGTCTTTAGTCATCGGGAAAGGTTGCTCCAGAACCGACGTGGCTTTGTCGCCAAAGCCTTTCAGGGCGATCCAGGCGAGGTAGCGGGCGGATTCGTTCGGGGACTTGAGAGCTTCGATGGCCCCAACAACCGTGTCGAACTTGTAGTTCGGCATTTCATACTTCATGGCAGACTTGGTGGTGATGCGGAAAATGCGGCCACGAGCAGTGTCGCCCATCCCATGGCCGCCGACGCCGGGATCGTACCAGTCGGCGATGATCAGAGAGCCATCGGGGGCGACGGAGACATCACTGGGGCGAAACCATTTGTCTTTGCTGCCTTCGAGGATGTTGACGATCTCGGCTTTGTAGCCGGCGCCGTCGGGTTGGGTGATGTAACCACGCACAATGTTAGGCCCGGCATCGCAATGAATGGGCTGACCGTGAAAAATGCTGGGCAGCAGATTGCCTTCGTAAACCTGCATGCCGGTGGGGCTGCCGGCGCCGGTCAACAGCATGTTGGGCACCACGCCGGGATCGTTTTGATGCCAATGGCGCTGCGGAATCTCTTTCTCCATGCCGAGCCTAGGCGTCTGCCAGCCGGCGCCGGTCATCTCGTCTTTGTAACCGTAATTGCCAAACTCCATCACGAAGTTGATGCGCACGCCTTTGTTGCCGTCGTCGTCATTGTCGGACTGCCAAAGGGTACCGAAGGAGTCGACCGCGATCTCCCAGTTGTTGCGGAAATTCCAGCCCAGCACTTCGACGTTGCTGCCATCGAGTTCACAACGAAAGACCATGCCGTCCTGATAAGGGCGGTTGTTCTGGTTCGTGCATTTGACGCCGTGAATGTCGGTGATGAGGTTGCCTTTGGCATCGCAGAGCTGCTTGCCGGCGTTGCCGAAATTGAAGTAGAGGC
>JAXMIV010000261.1:0-2625 GCA_034377045.1 Prosthecobacter sp.
ACGACTTTGATTCAGGCTCACTTCTTGAAGGTCTGGGCGATGAACTCATACAACACCTTCGTCGCCGGATCATCGGGCAGGCCGAGGTTGTCGTTGAGCTTCACGTGATGCGTGTCCGTGGCTCCAAAAACCGTCGTGGGAATGCCGGCTTCCTTGAGCACCGCACCAAAGCGTTTGGCCTGGATGCTGTTGTCGGGATGATGGGCAACGTGGAGGATCAGGAAAGGTGGAATGCCCTTGCCCTTCGCCACATGCGTGACGGCGGAGAAATCTTTGTGCTTCGCCGGATCAATGCCGAACTTTTCCCTATGCCCGCTCTTGGGTGGCGGCATGCCGTGTACGCGCAGGCGGGTTTCGGCGGTTTCGATCATGGCCGGAATGTCATAGGTATCGCCATCGACCGGCACGCAGCCTTTGAGCATGCTAAAGGTTAGGCCTTCAGCCTTCAAGTACTTCTCATCCGTGCAGATGATGGCCGCCAGTTGCGCCCCCGCCGAATGTCCGCCCACCAGCACCCGCTGCGGATCGCCGCCATACTCGGCGATGTGATTTTCCATCCAGCCAAACGCCTTCGCGACGTCACGGATGAGCGTGTCCATATCGACGCCGGGCCAGAGGCGGTAGTTGATGGAGACAAAGACGAACCCCTTGTCCATGAAGACCTGCGGCTTGAGCTTCACATCCGACTTGTCTCCCTGCGTCCAGCCGCCGCCGTGAATCCAAAACACCACGGGCAGGTCTTTCGCATTGGCAGGCGCGTAGATGTCCAGGTTCTGCCGCTCATCCGCCGGCTGCGCATAGGGGACATCGCGTTTGATCGTCTGCGCGTTCGCCACGGACAGGAGAACGAACGCAATGGCTGTTAGGGTGAGGATGATCGGTTTCATGAGCGCCAGTCTTATAAGTCGCCCCGGTGGCATTCTTTCGGCAGGCCCGAGGGCGGCGCCGCGATCGGCGAGAGCCGAGGCGCAAAAAAAACGCCATCAGATTGACGTCACCCATTCTGCTGTCAAAAGGTTCGCATGACTCGGTTGGCAAGGCCTCACCGATGCCCAAATCAAGGCCGAGGCGCAATTGACGTGCAGTGAGCTCGACGTCGTTAAGCGACAATTGCGGGGATTGCAGGGACAATTCACCGCAAAACATGCGGTGAATAGTTGCGCTTGCGGAGGGAAAGGGATATAATCCCCGCAAAAGAAGCGGTGATTATGGGCTATATTCACGAACTGGCAGACTGGCCGAAGCTGACCTGGGATGAAGGGAAGCTATCGCCGTTGCTGGCTGAGGTGCGACACAGGCAGGGGCGGCTGTTGGGGCGTATGGAGGGGCTGGGGTTCCAACTCAGGGCTGAGGCGGGTCTCAACACGTTGACGGCTGATGTGGTCAAATCGAGCGCGATTGAGGGGGAGATGTTGAACCCGGAGGAGGTGCGTTCGTCCATCGCTCGCCGACTGGGGCTTGATGTGGGTGGGGCGGCTCCCGGCAACCGTGATGTGGAGGGAATTGTTGAAATGATGCTCGACGCCACCCAGGGCTACTCCCAGGCGCTTAGCGAGGAGCGTCTGTTTAGCTGGCACGCGGCCTTGTTTCCGACGGGGCGGAGTGGGATGCGGAAAATCACGGCCGGCGCCTGGCGGCCAGTGGAGGCGGGGGCGATGCAGGTGGTTTCAGGTCCGATCGGGCATGAGAGAGTGCATTTCGAGGCACCGACGGCGGAAAAGCTGGGTGGGGAAATGAGCGCGTTTCTGGAGTGGTTCGAGTCAGCGGGCGGACCCGATCCGGTGTTGAAAGCCGGAATCGGGCATTTTTGGTTCGTGAGCATCCACCCATTTGAGGATGGGAATGGCCGCATCGGGCGGGCAATTGCGGACATGGCGCTGGCACGAGCGGATGGCACGAAGGAGCGGTTCTATAGCATGTCCTCTCAGATTGAGGCGGAGAGGAAGGAATATTACCTGAGCCTGGAGCGTGGCCAGCGAGGCACGCTGGACATCACGCTGTGGCTCACGTGGTTTCTCGGTTGTCTGGGCCGTGCGATTGCTGGAGCCGACGACACACTCTCAAACGTGCTGCGCAAGGCGAGGGTCTGGGAGCGCGTCAATCAATCGCCGGTGAATGAGCGGCAGCGAAGAGTCATTAACCGGTTGCTGGATGGCTTTGAAGGAAAGCTCACTTCATCGAAGTATGCCAAGCTCGCCAAATGCTCGGAGGACACGGCGCTTCGAGACATTCGCGTTTTGTTGGACCGCGGGATTCTGATTCAGAACGAGGGCGGAGGACGGAGCACGAATTATGCGATGGCGGAGCCAGAGAACTGAAATGTGGACACATTTCCCAGCCCAGCAGGCCGACCATCTTTAGCCCGACGAAACGGGAGTAGCGAAGGGAGGTCCGACATTAATTCATTCAGAAGCGGTGTTGTTAGACCGGTTCTCGAAAAGATTGTCTGATTGAATTGGCGAGCGCGACGGCATGAGTGGCAAGGCGCTCGCGCCGGGCGCTATTCAAGCAATAACGGCCAAGCGAGCAACGCCGCCAATCGTGCCGTCCCGCCGTCAAGTTGCGGGCAGACTTTTCGAGAACCGGTCTAGAGCTAATGCCGTTAAGCAAAAGGGGTGACAGTGA
>JAXMIV010000262.1:0-9458 GCA_034377045.1 Prosthecobacter sp.
GCTGAGCCTTTCAGAAGCCCCCATGGTCCTCTCGTCCCGCCCCACATGAACTCACTGCGTTTTCGCTTCCTTTGGCCGCTGACTCTGTTCGGCTTTTTGCCGGCGCTTGGCGTCGCACGGCTCTTGGGGCAGCCCCTCGACACCTTCTTTGGCATTAACGGTGTCCTGCTCGGCGGCGGGGTCTTTTTGATCAGCTACCTGATCAGCGGCTGGGTGCTCAAACCGGTGGCCGCCGTCATGAATGGCACGGCCTCCATGCTCCGCGGCATTCCGCC
The DNA here is from genome assembly GCA_034377045.1 of Prosthecobacter sp. Classification (GTDB taxonomy): domain Bacteria; phylum Verrucomicrobiota; class Verrucomicrobiia; order Verrucomicrobiales; family Verrucomicrobiaceae; genus Prosthecobacter. Next base: position 276 of record JAXMIV010000262.1, read on the forward strand.
AGATAAAAAGACCTCCGAATGGTTGCCTGGGGATTTTTGGAAGCTGCGTTGCGACATCAACATGCTTTTCGCCAAGCACCGGCAGTCGCTCAATTCAGCGGAAACGCACGCCTGCCAGACCGCCCAGCAACTCCTCAATGCGGAGCGCTTGCTGCGCGAAGCCTTCACGGCGCTGCAAGGTGTCTTCGCCGCCTGCAATGAGGGCGTCGCCGTCGTCGATGCGCACGGCAAGGTGATTGCTTCCAACAACAAGCTCGATGAATTTTTGGGCCAGCCGCTGGAGGCGATTGGCAATCGCGATGCCGGCTCGTTGCTGAAGGCTTTGGCGGGACGCTTTGCCGATGCGGAGAAGGTGAGCCTCTGGTTATGTGGCGCCGCCGCGGACGCGAACTTCGAGTCGGAGATTGAATCGGATCTGGCGGGCGCCAATGGCCGCACCTTCAGCCTGCGTACCACCCCGATGCAGACGGACACCGGCGAGATCATCGGCCGCCTGTGGCTGGTGCGGGATTGCACGCAAGTGCGCGGCCTGCAGCGGCAGCTTCAGGAATCGCAGAAGCTGGGCACGATCGGCCAGCTCGCCGGCGGTATCGCTCACGACTTTAACAACATGCTTACCGCCATCCGTGGCAACCTGACGCTGGCTGAGCTGACGCCGTCGGCGAATACCGATGCGGTGCGCGACAAGATCCAGAACGCCAACCAGGCGACGCAGCGAGCTGCGGATCTGGTTAAGCAACTGCTCGGTTATTCTCGCCGTGGCGCGGGCACCAGTCTGCGCCGGGTCACGAACCTGAAGAGCCTGCTTGCTGATGTGCAGAATCTGCTCAAGCACAGCGTCGATCCGCGGGTGACGATCCGCATGCGCGCCGGGATGGATGCTTCGTTTTCGCTGGCTGACTCGACGCAGTTGGAGCAGGTCATGCTTAACCTCTGCCTTAACTCCCGGGATGCCCTGGGCGGCAAAGCCGGAGTCATTGAGATTGGCATTGAGAACGTGACTCACTCCGGCCCTGGCCTGAATGAACGAGTCGGTGAACCGGCGGAGTTCGTCATGATCACCGTTCGCGACAACGGCCACGGCATCGCTGCTGGTGATCGCCAGCGGATTTTCGAGCCCTTTTTCACCACCAAGGATGGCAAGGGCACGGGTCTCGGCCTGTCGATGGCGCAGGAGATTATTCGCGATCACGCCGGCTGGATTGAGTTCGACAGTGTCGAAGGGCAGGGCACGGAGTTCCGTGTCTTCCTGCCGCGCGCCTCCGATCCCGAGAATATCGGCGACGATCCGCAGATGGACCTGACGACACCGCTGCCGCCCATCAATGCTCAGCGCGGCACCATTCTTGTGGTCGATGACGAAGTCCCGGTGCGCTCGATCGCCGTGAACATGCTCAATTTCCTGGGTTATAAAACGCTGGAAGCAGACGATGGCCAGGCCGCGCTCGATCTCATCGCGGAAAGCAGCGAGAGGATTGATGCCATCATGCTGGACATCTACATGCCGCGCCTCAGCGGTCGCGATACCTTCAAGCAACTGCGTGCCTCCGGCAACGATGTTCCCGTGGTCATCTGCAGCGGCTTCGTGGTCGATCCCGACGAGTTCACCATCCTTGGCGAAGGTCGCTGCCCGCCCGCGGACATCATGCTGAAGCCGTATTCGCTGGACGCGCTGACCAAGGCCATGGCCAAAGCCATGAAGACGACACCCGCTCCGGAGATCTTCGTGCGGCCGATGCAGCCGGTAACGGCCTTTTAGAGCGGGCGAAGGGAAGCATGACAAATTGGGCCTTTAAGATGCGTCGGATGCACCGTGCGGTTGCCACCGGAAGAGATTAGCTCTAGAGACGGTTGGATGACTGTGTTGCAATCCATTGAGGAACTGAAGCGCGTGCCGGGGCCGGTGGCTTTGGCGATTGGGGTGTTTGATGGGCTGCATCTGGGGCATCAGGAGGTGATCCGGGCGGCGCAGGAGCATGCGGCGCAGCACCGGGGGACGGCGGTGGTGATGACGTTTGAGCCGCATCCGCTGCGGGTGTTGCGGCCGGCGGCGGCGCCAAAGCTGCTGAACGGGGTGGGGTATCAGGGGCGGCTGCTGGGACGAATGGGGATTGAGTGGAGTCTTTTATGCCCGTTTACCGAGACAACGGCGGCGACGCCCGCGGAAGATTTTGTGGGTGAACTGGTGCAAGCGTGCCGGCCTTTGGGATGCATTTCGGTGGGGTATACCTGGGTTTTTGGCAAGGATCGCCGCGGCAATATCCATTCGCTGATGGATTTGGGGCAGCGGCATGACTTTGCGGTGTATGGGGTGCCGCCGATCCGGGTGGCGGGGGAGGTGGTGAGCAGCACGTTGATCCGCGATGCGGTATCGGCGGGCGACTTGGCGCGGGCGAGCCGGATGCTGGGGCGGCCTTATGGGCTGTTTGGCCGGGTGATTGAGGGCTGCCGCTTGGGGCGGGAGCTGGGATTTCCGACGGCGAATCTACGGCCCGAGGGGGATTTACTGCCACCTTTCGGGGTGTATGCGGTGCGGATCGAAATCGACGGCGAGTGGCTGCGTGGAATCGCGAATCTTGGTGTTAGGCCGACGGTGGAGAACGACGGAATACCGACGCTGGAGGTGCATGTGTTTGACTGGAGCGGCGACCTTTATGCGCAGGATCTGGAGGTGCGTCTGGAGGCGTTTATCCGGCCCGAGATGAAGTTCGCGGGAGTGGAGGCGCTGAAGGAGCAGATCACTGCGGATGTGCTGCAGGCACGTTCTTTAAGGTGAGTACGATGGGGCGGTGATCGCTCGCGTCATCGAAGTCGGCAGCGGTGAAGATGTGGGATTGGCGGGTATCGACGTGGGGACGGAGGGCACGGCTAACAAAAAAGTAGTCAAAGCGCGAGTAGACATCGGCAGCGTCCCAGAAGTGGGTCCAGACGAGGCCGGCGGCATCGCGGAGGAGGATGTCGGTCATGTAAGTGTCACTGGCGCGGCTGCCGATGATTTCGCTGATGGCGGGTTCGTTGCGGTGCTCATTGAAGTCGCCATAACAAACGATGTTTGTCTGCGGGGACTTGGTGAGGATGGCGTCGAGGTGGCGGCGCAGGAGATGGGCCTCATTGCGGCGCATGAGGGCTTCGTCGGCCTCGGGAATGGCGCGCTTGGATTTGAGGTGGACGCCGACAAGACGAACTTGGAAATGGGGGGCGATTTCGAGGGTGGCATCGAGGATGCCGCGCTGCATGGGAAGGATGGCTGCGCCCATTTGGTAATCGAGGCGGCTCTGCGAGTTCCGGGCGACGATGGGGAAGCGCGAGAGGAGGGCGAGGCTGCGGGTGGGATCGCCGCCGTGATTGAACTCCGTGTGCGGGAGGTCGATGCCTGCGGCCTTGAGGCGGGCTTGGAACTCGGTCAAGTCGGCGGCGGTGCCGATTTCGCAAACGCCGAGGATATCCGGCTGAATTTGCTGGAGGAACGCGAGGACGCGGGCCTTTTCCTTTTCGGGTTTGGTGATGAGGGGCGCGTCCTCGGCAGCGCCGAGGGGCTTTTGGCTGAGCCAGTTTTTGAGGTTGTAGGCGCAGAAGGTGACCGGGGCGGTATCCTCGGCGCGGCCGCAACTGAGCAGGACGCAGGCAAACAAAACGGCGGAACCAAAGGTCCGCCGTCGAAATGGGCTGCTCATGTGGCTCCGGTCAGGAAAACCGCACCGCCGAAAGGGAAATTAGATGTCCTGGGTGGAGGAGACCGGCTGGCGCTTTTCCTGGGGAGACTCGATGGGCTTGATGGTGGGGCGCTCGACTTCTTCCTGGGCGCGGGTCAGTTCGGTTTCGAATTCTTCGCGGGCTTTCTTGAACTCACCCATGCTCTTGCCGAGGCTGCGGGCGAAAGTGGGGAGCTTCTTGGCGCCAAAGAGCACAAGGACCAGGATGGCGATGATGATGAGCTCCGGGGTGCCAAAGGGGCCGATACCGGCGATAAAGAGGTTGGGGGCATTCATGGACTTGGGGGATGGTAATGTTTAAACGTCTGGGTGCAAGCAGGGCTTTCAACGGCATTGTAGGGGCGTCTCAATAAACCGCTCCCCAGGGTTGTCAGCGTTGACAGTGTGGGTTTTAGTTCCGTTCATCAAATTCACCTCCTCTTGCCAAAGCCATTCGCGATGATCGAAGTCCACGACCTTACCAAGCAATACGCCGGGCGGGTCGCGGTAAATCAAATTTCCTTTCAGGTGGAACCCGGGGAAATTGTGGGGTTTTTGGGACCAAACGGGGCGGGGAAGTCGACCACGATGCGAATTTTGTCCGGTTATATGCCGCCGACGGCAGGGCGGGCGACGGTAAACGGGCATGATGTTTTTCATGAATCGCTCGAGGTACGGCGGTCGGTGGGCTACATGCCGGAGACGGCACCGCTGTACACGGACATGCGGGTGAAGGAGTATCTGCGGTTTCGCGCGGAGTTGAAGGGCCTGCGCGGGCACGACATGCGGCGCCGGGTGGGTGAGGTGATGGACATGTGCGCCGTGACCGATGTGCGCCGGCGGCTGATTGCCAATCTTTCGAAAGGCTTCCGGCAGCGGGTAGCCCTGGCGGATGCGCTGCTGCACCGGCCGCCGCTGCTGATTTTGGATGAGCCAACCAATGGGCTCGATCCGGTGCAGATCCGGCATGTGCGGGAAATGTTGCGCGGGTTGAAGCCGAAGCACACCATTTTGCTGTCGACCCACATTCTTCAGGAGGTGGAGCATTCGTGTGATCGCGTCATTATGATCCATCACGGGCGCATCCTGGCGATGGACACGCCGCAAAACCTCACGCAGCAACTGCGCGCTTCGTCGCTGGTGCAGGTGGAGTTGCAGGCGATCGGGGAAGTGGCGGCGAAACTGGAAGCGGTGGCGGGCGTGCGCAAGGCGACGGAGGAAGAGGCGGACAGTGGCTGGCGGCGCATTTCGCTGCGAGTGGAAGCCCGTCATGATGTGCGGGAGGCGGTGACGGATCTGGCCACGGCGGAGGGCTGGAAGATTCGGGAATTGCACCGGCAACTGCCAAGCCTGGAAGATGTGTTTGTCGAACTGGCCGCGTCAGACCCGGTCAAAGCGGGAGTGTCATCACGATGAGAATTTTTTGGGTACTGTTGAAGAAGGAACTGCGGGGCTTTTTCGTCTCGCCCATGGCTTACATTGTCCTGGCCCTGGTGATGGTGCTGAACGGCTTCTCGTTTCGCGCGGCGTTGTCGGTGCTGGAGAGCGCCCCCAGTGAGGGGTCCATCGTGACGTGGACCTTTCATGCGATGTGGTTTTGGCTGTCCTACTTCTTTGTGTTTCCACTGCTGACGATGCGGTTGTTTGCTGAAGAGAAGAAGATGGGCACGCTGGAAACGCTGTTCACGGCGCCAGTGCGCACGTGGCAGGTGATTTGGGCCAAGTACCTGGCGGCGATGGTCATCTATTGCGTGCTCTGGGTGCCGAGTTATTTTAACTTTGTGTTGGTGGATTGGATCACGGTGGGGCAGGTGGAAATTCCACCGGGAGCGCTCAAGGGCAGCTACCTGATCCTGTTCGCCATGGGATTGTTTAACATGGCCATCGGCTGTTTTGCCTCGGCGTTGACGTCGAATCAAATCATTGCCGCCGTCATCGCCTTCACGATCAGCCTGCTGCATTTCCTGATGGGGCTGTTCATCATGGTGGTCGGGAAAAAGGTTTCCGACACCTTTCTGGATATCATCAACTACTTTGCCAGCATGGAGCACATCCGCACCTTCACCAGCGGGCTGATCGATACACGGCCGCTGGTTTATTACACGAGCTTCGCGTTGTTGTTCCTGGCCCTCACACACCAAGTGGTGGAATTCCGCAGATGGCGTCCCTGATTGCCTAACCAACGCCGCATTGTCCCTTTTACCGCCGATGTCAGATCCGTCCCCAGTTTCCCCGCCACCGATGCCCACACGTTGGGGCATTGGCCTCAATGTGCTGGTGCAGGTGATCCTGTGCCTGGCGTTGTTTGCCGGAGTGAATCGGTTGAGCTATCGCTACCACACGCGCTGGGATTTGAGCCCGCAGCAGAGCTTCACGCTAAGCTCCGCGACGCTGAATTTCCTCAGCAAGCTGTCCAAGGATGTCTTCATCGAAAACATGTTTGCGCGTGATTCGAAGGTGTATGGCGAGATGAACACGCTGCTGGAGGAATATCGGATCAACGGCCGCGGCCGCATCCGCGTGCGGTCGATCGATCCGCTGCGCGATGTCGAGCGGGCGGAGGCCTTGAAGGCGGAAACTCGGCTGGCCCTGGATCAGAGCGGGGTGGTCGTCCGCACCGGCAATCATGTGCGATTCATCACTGAGGATGAACTGGTGGTGCGTGATACGGGCACGTCGACCGCCCGGCTGATCAAGGAGTTTCGTGGTGAGGACGCGGTCACCTCCGCGCTGATCAATGTGGTGGAAGGGAAGGAACGGAAGTTTTACATTGTGGTGGGCAAGGGAGCGCGCACGGAGGCGGTGCTGGTGGAGGCGATGACCGCGCTTGGGGAATTGGGCAGGCAGCAGAATTTCCAACTCCTGCCCCTCAACCTCGCTGAGGTGAACCGGGTTCCAGATGATGCGGATGGTGTTCTGCTCGTGGGCTTGCGTTACGATCTCTCGGAACGCGAGATGACCATGATCAAGACGTATTGGGAGGGCAAGCGGGCCGGCTTGCTGGTGCTGCTGGATCCCTCCGGCGAAACGCAGCGTCTCAATGCCTTCCTGGGCCTTCACGGTGTGACGCCGCGCAGCGATCGCGTTCTTTACGCGGAGAGCACCGGCACGGGGACACGCAAAGAGTTTTCGGTGCAGGCGGTGTTTGACAATGAGTCTTCGATCACGCGGCCCTTGTCGTCATCGACGACGAATCTGCCGGGGCAATCGCAGTCTTTGGACGTGCGATTTGATGATGAATTCCTGCGCAATCAAAACATCACAGCGCATCCATTGATCGGTGCTTCGGACCGGTATTGGGGAGAGAAGAATTATTTGGAAGATCTGCCCGTCGTGGATGAAGAGGACACGAAGCCGCCGATCTTTCTGGCGGCCTCGGTCGAGCGCGGCAGCGTGGCTGACGAGAGGTTGCGGGTGGATAGCTGCCGGATGGTTGTGGTGGGCAATGCCGCGATGCTGGACAAAAAGTCGGCCCTGGCGGCCAACCGCGACTTTGTTGCCTGCAGCCTGAATTGGATCATCAATCGGGACAGCCTGATCGGCGTCGGGTCGAAGATGATACACAGTTACCGCATTCAACTGGCGCCGCGCCAGCATGAATTGATTTTCTGGATCACGACGATTGCCCTTCCGGGAGTGGTCTTGGCGCTGGGATTTTTTGTCTGGGCGGGCCGGCGCGCATCGTAACCTGGAAGTTCTAACGAATCATGCGTGGGAAGACTACATTGTTTCTGCTGCTCCTGGTGATTGTCCTGGGCGGGATCATCTTGAGCGTCGAGCGGTTCTTGCCGTCGACGCGGGAATTGATCGAGATGAAAAAGGGACCGCTCAAGTTTGAGCCTGGGAAGATCACGCAGATCGACATCGATTCCAGTGGCGGCGACGGCGTGAGCCTGGCACTGGACAGCGCGCGCTGGTGGGTCCGCCGGCCGTTCAACGATCTGGCAGATCCTGAAAAGGTGGCGAAGCTGCTCAAGGACCTGACCGGCATCGGCTGGATTCAGCGGGTGCATCGCAGCGAGTTTGTCGATGCTGCAGCCTGGGCCAAGACCTCATTGGCACAGCCGCAGCATAAACTGCGCCTGCTGGCGGGGGGTGAGGTGGTCTTGGAATGCTGGGTGGGCGCGTCCTCGGCGATTGAAGGCGGGCAATATCTGGCCCTGCTGCCGCGTGAAGGTGAGGGCGAAGCGGCGTACTACGTGGCCAAGACAACCATTCCTGAACTGCTCAAGACGGCGCCCAAAAACTGGCGCGATCCGAAATTGCTGCGCCTGCCTGCCAACCAGATTCTTGGCGTCAAGCTGACCCAACCGGGCGGGCAGATTGAATTGTCGCGCGAGAACGAAAAATCGTCCTGGTACTTCGTCAAACCACTCAGCACCCGCGGCAGCAAGGAGCGCATTGGAGAATTGCTTTCGACCTTGCTGAATCTGGAGGTCAAGGACGCCGTGGAACCGTTGAATGGCAATGGCGGCAAGGAGGCGGCCGCGAGCGGCGGCGAATTGGCAGCCGCTGAGTTGAGGATCAGCGTCACGGCCAAAGGGTTCGAAACGCCTGTTGAAATCACCCTGAAAAAACCGGCGAAGGACGTAACCGAGACGACGGCAACGGTGAACAATCGCAAGCCGGTGTTTACCGTGTTGTCGAAGTCACTCATTGATCTTTGGGCACAGCCGAACGATCTGCGTGACCGCATGCTGGCCCGCATCGATGAAGATGAGGTGACGCAGATCCAAGTCACCAGTGACACTTTTCCGCCGGTGATTTTGCGCAAGGAATCCGAGTCCTGGTTCCTGCAGCGGCATGGCAAGCTGGAGCCCGCGAACGGCGATCGCATCGCACGGTATTATGATGCGCTCAATACTCACCCGATCTTGGAATTCACCGCGGATTCCGCTTCCAATCTGGCACTGTACGGACTTGATCTGCCTTTTCTGACCACCACATGGACGGAAGGAGCTGCTAAACCCGTGAAGCTGCTGATTGGCAAGAATGCCGACGGCACGCAGTTTTTTGCGAAGTACGAGGATGAACCATCCGTGTTCCGGATCGATGCCTCGCTGCTGCCCTCGATCCCGCCGGATGGCATCAAGTGGAAGGGACTTGGGGCTCTGCGGTTCACGCAATTTGCCCTGCGCCGGATCAGCATGAGCGCAGGCACCGCGCCGCCGGTCAACTTGACCTACGACCCCACGACCGCCCAGTGGACGGGCAAAACCGCGGAGCGAGATATCACCCCGCTGATTGATCGGGTGAAAGCGGACAAGCGGGCGAGCGCCCTGGCCAAACTGAACGTTCAAGACTGGTCGGCCGATCGGACCGATGCGATCCAGGCGCTGAAAACGCCGGCCCTGCGGGTGGTGGTCACCCTTGGGGAGCCGGGCACGAATACCGGTCCCACGCGTGACGTCGTGCTCAACTTTTCCCCCACCCAGGCGGGCATGGACACCGCCTTTTACTTCGGCCAGGTGGAGGGGGACCCTGACGTGTT
>JAXMIV010000263.1:0-5386 GCA_034377045.1 Prosthecobacter sp.
TGGCAATTCGGACTGCGAGACAGCCTTTATCATCGTATCGAGAATGGCGGCGGCTTTGCGGACATAGCCGACGCCAATATCAAAGGGAGGCTGAGGCAGCACTTCGTGCATCTCATCTGATCGCTGCTGAGTCCACCGAACCGTTTGCTGAGCTGATTCAAACACAGCCACCTTCAGGCGAGTCAGGAAGGCAAGGAACGCTGGACTCAAATCGCTGCGTCCTGAATCCCCGTAAGCTAATTGGTGCCGCCAATCCTGGAGTTGATCATCCCAGTCTGGCGGCACGGGACATTCTGTCGACAGCGGCTGTGGCAGGGCATTGAAGTACCGAAAAATGAACCCAGGCTCCTCCACAACGACGCCGTTGATCCAGAGTTGCGTTTTATTGTCGTATGAATCGAAATATCCCATTTGATTTGGAGAGCCCCTTCACCCCTGCTCCTGCTCCCACCATTCGCGGAGTTGGCGCATTTGTTGTTTGTTAGGCTTGGCGATGGTTTCGTGGGCGCGTGGGGATTCGAGTTCGCGCTGGCGGCGGAGGTCGGCGGCTTTTTGAATCCATTCCTCGGGGGTGAGGTTTTCACAGAACTCGGGGACGCGCGGGGCGCCGAGACGCTGGGAGGGAAAGGCGATCACGCGGAGGCGAAGACGAAGATCACCGCGGACGACTTCGAGGATATCGCCGGCCTTGAGGTCGCGGGCCGGTTTGACCGGTTGGTTGAGTAGGGTGACGTTGCCTTTGTCACAGGCTTGGGTGGCGAGGCTGCGAGTCTTGAAGACGCGGACTTGATGCAGCCACTTATCGACTCGCTGGGTCTGGACCGGCTCAGGCATGCCTCATGATTTGAAAACCAGGCGCGCGGCGTAGGCGCCATCCATTTGCTCCTTCGGCGGGAAAATGAGCCGGCTTTCGATCATCTCGAGTTCGGGATGAGCGGCCAGGATGGCACGCAGGACATGCTGATTTTCATCCGGGTCGATGCTGCAGGTGCTGTACACCAGCGAACCACCCGGCTTCAGGAGGTGCAAGGCGGCTTCGACCAGCTTGATTTGTGTCACCGCAAGTTCGGCAAAATGGATTTCCTCAAGCCGCCAGCGCACATCCACCCGACGGCGCATGACGCCCGTGTTGGAACAAGGGACATCGAGCAGGATGCGGTCGAATTGAATCGGCCCAAAGGGCGGCGGTTGGCCGCTGAGCAGGTCATAGTGAACCACCTGCGCATTGCGCACTCGCATCCGTGTGAGGTTGTCGCGCAAGCGGGTGAGGCGCGCCGCCGAGGCGTCGCAGGCGAAGATGCGGCCTTCGTTGCACATGAGTTCGGCCATCAGCGCCGTCTTGCCGCCGGGCGCGGCGCAGGCATCGAGCACGGTCTCACCGGGCTTGGGATTGAGCATGCGGGGAGCCACCGCCGTACTGGGATCCTGGGCGTAACACCAACCGTGTTTCAGGGCATCGCGCGGCGGCGTTTCGCAGGCAAAGAAACCTTCGTTGGCTTCGGAAGGTGCGAGTCCTTCCACGGCGGGCAGACGCGTGGCGGCATCTTCATGCAAGCCGTTAAGGCGGACATAGGTGGGCGCCGGCGACTGATTCCATTCACAAAGGGCCTCGGCCTTCGCCTTGCCCATGATCTTGATCCAGCGCTTCACCAGAAACTCAGGATGCGAGTGCCGGACCGAAAGCGGCAGTGCGGCCACCTGGGAGAGCAACCGGCTCTCATCGCGCGCGGCGCGGCGCAGCACGGCATTCACCAGTGAACCCGAGCGGCCCGCGGCGGCGACGGTTTCATTGACCGCGGCATGCGACGGCACGCCTAACAACAGCAATTGACACAGGCCGATGCGCGCCAGCCAGCGCGTACGATGGTCGAGATGCTTGCCGTCGGTGAGTTGATCGGTCCAATGATCCAGAAGGCTGACATTGCGCAGCGTGGTCAAGACGATGTCATGCAGAAAGGCGGCATTGGGGCCGGACAAAACCGAGCGCCGCACGGCATCATCGAGAATCTCGACAGCAAAGCGCGGCGTTTTTTGCCATTCGTGGAACACGTCCAGGGCGAGTGAGCGCACGTTCACCGGGTTGGCAGATGGGCGAGAGGTCTTCGGCATTCCTTTGTCCTTTAAGAACGCTCCGGCACCAGGCCACGGCCAATGCCGTGATACTGGAAGCCGAAATCGGCGGCCGCGACGGGATCGAGCATGTTGCGGCCATCAAAAATCAGCGGCGTGCGCATGGCCTCGCGAAGTTCGGCAAGGTGGATGCCGGCAAATTCGGGCCATTCCGTGGCGATGATGAGCGCTTCGGCGCCCTGCGCCGCTTCGAGAGCGGAGTTGGCAAATTTGATCTTGGAGGCCACGGGCAACAGCCGTGCCTTGTCCATCGCCTTCGGATCGTAAGCGGTGACGTCAGCGCCTTCAGCGACGAGGCTCTCGATGAGGTTCATGGCGACGGAACAGCGGACGTCATCCGTATTCGGTTTGAAGCTCATGCCCCAAACCGCCAGTTTCTTATCCTTCAGCACCCACAAGGCTTCACGAATGGCATCCAGGAAACGCACAAACTGGTGGTCATTGATCCGCTGCACTTCCTTGAGCAGGTTGAAGGGAATGTCCATTTGTTCGCAGATGGCGATGAAGGCCGCGATATCCTTGGGAAAGCAGGAACCGCCATAGCCAAGGCCGGCGCTGAGAAACTCGCGGCCGATGCGCTTGTCCGCGCCGATGCCTTCCGCCACTTTCATGACATCGGCGCCGCTGGCTTCGCAGATTTCGGACAGCGCGTTGATGTAACTGATCTTGAGGGCGAGGAAGCTGTTGGCGGCGTGCTTGATGAGTTCTGAACTGTTGATGTCGGTCACCAGCACCGGGGCCACGAAAGGCTCGTAGACCTTCTGCATGAGCGCGAGTGCGCGGTCGCTGTTGCCGCCAATGACGATGCGATCGGGTTTCATCAGATCCGCCACGGCGCTGCCTTCACGCAGGAACTCAGGGTTGCTGACGACATCAAACTCTACTCCCGGGCGGGCGTAGCGGCGAATGGTCTGGCCGACACGTTCACCGGTTTTCACCGGGACGGTGCTCTTGTCGACAATGACGCGGTAGCTGTCCAGGTACTGCGCGACTTCGCGCGCCACCTTTTCCATGAAAGAGAGATCGACGCTGCCATCGGGCTGCGGCGGAGTCGGCACCGCGATAAACAGTACTTCGCCATGGTCCACGCCTTCTTCGGTGCTGGTGGTGAAGCGCAGCCGGCGCGCGGCGACATTCTTTTTCACCAGCGCCTCCAGGCCGGGCTCGTAAATGGGAATCTGGCCGGCAAGCAGGCATTCCACCTTGCGTGCGTCGTTGTCGACACAGACCACTTGATGGCCGACTTCAGCAAAACAGGCGCCTGTGGTCAGGCCGACATATCCGGAACCAATGATGGTAAGCTTCATGCGAAAATGAGAGGGTCCCGCAGCTGCGGGAATGGCAGGCTAGACCCAAAGGCGCGGCTTCTCAACAAGTCATCGCGTCCCGGAGCCCGAAGATCACTGATTGCCGCCACGCCCTGAAGGGTTGGGATCGATATCCAGAGGAATGTTGACCTGGGGGAAGTCTTTCAAGGTCAGGGAGAAGATGATGCCGTTGTCGCCCGGTCCGCCGCGATTGTCGCGGAACATCACACCCAGCGACGCCACCCAACTTGAGAGATCGCGAGTGATGCTGTAACTCTGGAACTCCATGGTGCCGTCATCCATTTCAAAGATGTGATTCATGGCGAAGCCCCAATTGCTGTTCAACCGGGTGTAAACGCGGGAGAAGATGAGGTTGGAATCGCGGAAGTAGGGATTGTCACTGACATACTGATGCCCAAGCGTGAAGTACACATTGCGACCGGGCATGAAGGTGACGCCCTGGTTGAGTTCCGAGAAGCTGCCGGGGCCGCTGTCCAGCGGATATTGCCAGTCCAGCCAAAAATTCATCCACGGCACAGGGCGGAAGAATAATTCGTTATACAGATTGGAGATATTGCGGTTGAACTCCGGATCCTTGACGAAGACATCGACATAGGTATTCAGACCTGCCCAGGTATAAGTCTGGGTGTCTGCCTCCGTGGCGGAGAGGAAGGTGCCGTTGGCATAAGTTTGGTAGTCGCGCCGGGTCTGCAGGTAGTTGCGCATGCCGACGCGGGTGATGTTCCAGGATTGGAGATCATCGACCGCCGTGAAGAGGGGCACATCAATCGAGCGCGGCCGGGTCGTCGGCGACAGGCGATCAATCAGCGGCAGGCCCAGGGCCTGCTCGGTGTCGAGGTAGGAATAGTTGACATAAGGCTGGAAAACATGCCGCAGGCCATCAAGGCCGAGTGAAGGCTTCTGCAAGTCACTCCAGGTCTTGGTCAGCTTGAATGACACGTCCAACCCGGCATGGAGGATGGGCTTCGTATCGCTGTCCAATCCCGTGGGACTGCCGTCGATGCCTTCGTAATGAGTGACGCCGAAACCGACGCGGGGAACCACGTTCAGCCAACCGAAAAAGGTCTTGGGGTAAAGAAACTCGTGGTAGGTGTGAACGCGCGTGAAGCTGGGCTCGGCCAGCATGGCGCGGAGGGCGGGGAGACCCGCGGGAAAACCGCGAAACCCGGCGAAGGCAGGGGCATCCGCGCCCTGAAAAGCCGGAGGGAAAACACCCCCGGCCGCGATCGCGGCCTCGAGGGCATCTTCCTGGAAATCACTGATTTCATCCTGGTAGAAGCCCGCCATGAAGGTGCCCTGATGGAAGATGCCGGTGTGCCACAAGGGCCGGCGCGTGAAATCGATGGCCAGTTCAGGCAGCTTGGTGCCGACGCTGTAGAAGTCGTTGAGTTGAAACCGTGTCATCAAGGTGACCGCATAGGCGGGGTCCACATGCACCAGGGAGATTTGATTGTCCGGCTCCGGCGTCTCTCGGAAGTCATTGAAGAAGAAGTCTTCGTAGAAATGCGCGTCACTGACCTTATTGACGTCAAAGTCCAGATACCACGTGCTCTTCTCAGGACCGGGCAGGTAAATGCGGTGCTGAAAATTGATGCGGTAACGATCCTCATCCACCGGAACGCGAAGGCTGCCGGTGCGATTGATCGAGGGATCGATGTCGTGCAAATAATAGAGCTTGAGGGTGCCAAAATTGTTTTGGTTGTTCTTGTGCCGCAGGGACAGGAAATCGACACCGCCGCCGACGCCGCGCAATGCGCGCAGATCCAGGCGATACTTGGCCAGGGTGTGGTCGCCATGGATGACGCCGTATTGATTCAGGAGAAAGGCACCCCAGCCGCTGGTATAACCCGGTGAAAAGCGAAAGCCCACCTCATCCTCCAGCGGCTGCGAAAGGTAGGGCAAATAAAACACGGGGGTATTGCCCGCCA
>JAXMIV010000264.1:0-3256 GCA_034377045.1 Prosthecobacter sp.
GCCAAAAATTCCGCCACGGCAGCCATCGCCCCGCCAATTGGGAAAACCTTTAGGTCCACATGAAGGCGGTCAGGCAGGGCTGCCGGTTGCCCCGCGTCCGTATCTGCTCGATAAGATTTCAATGCGATGAGCGATTCCCCTCCCAAACGACCCCACGAAGCCCCCACGACACCTTGGACCCAAATTCAGTTGCACCATGTTGAAAATGAACTCGCCACGGAATATCCCAATCTTCCTCGGCAAATCATCCACCTCGTCGTCACTCAGACCCAGGCCACCCTCGAATCCTCCCAGGGCACTGTCCGCCTCCTGGCGCTAGCGCGCAAAAACCTCACCACCGCCACCGCGCCCGGCGGCACGCATGACCAGGGAGACGCAGTGCAACTGTCCGCATAGCCACCTAGCGCAGCACCTTTGTCGCCCGGCCCGCCGCGTCAAAGAACACCAGCGCATGGAGATTCGCTTCAAACCCATAATGCGCCGTTAGGCGGCTCCTTTGAAACCACGCCACCGCCTCCGCCTCGGTCAGATCATCCACCCCCATCCCGTCCACCACCAGATTCAGATCCCGCCGGCTTCGGACCACCTCCTCAAACTCCGCTGCCGCCCGCCACTGCGCCCGGCTGGCATGCCGCCCCTCCAGCGCCAGGATCTGATCAATGATGCCCGCCCAGACTCCGTGCATTGAGGTCCTCCCCTCCACGGACTGTCCACGCGCACCTTCACCTCGCGGGGTCGTGCATGCGGTCACCATCATCAACAAAGCGCTGACACAAAGTGCTCTCATCACCTCTGCGCATCTAACCCCAATTCCCGCCGCCTTCAAGTCCGCCGGGCATGCCGGTACCGCGCAGCAGCCTAGCCTCATTCAGGCTGGCTGGCCCTTTTCGGCTCAGTGGGGAAAGGCCGTCTTAAACTGTCCGGCAATCACCTCGGCCTTTTCAACAAGGGCCTTCGTGCCCAAGGTCGGCGACAATTCAGCGCTTGCCGTCCACACCAGCACCCGAATCACCGTCGCCGAAAGGTGCGGGTGAAGTTCCGCAACTTCCCGGATCGCGTTCTCCACAGCGTTTGGACTCCACGCTCGATCTCCTGGACTCGTCTCAGCCTCGAGGGAGCGATCAGACCAGTCATTCTCTGATAGCAATTGACCAACTACCGTTCCTTTCTCCTCACTAGAGTCGGAATAATCAGTCCTCATAACCCTTATAAATACTCCACATTCATGAGAAATCAATGTAATACATTGCAAACCTTTTACTCCTCGTTGGCTCGATCCGTGCTGCGATTTTGAGCCTGTCCCCACTGGAAACCCACGTTCCTCATCGCGAAGGAACTAAAGCCAGTGGATGCGGTCAGCGAACCTCAGTGAGCCCCAGCCCAGAGAATCGGGAGCCGTCCTGCCTGGTGGCGACTGGCCTTCTTCACATCACCTCACTCCGACCAGATCCATCGGCGCCTCAGGATTGAAGACACGTTTTGGGTACGTCTTCGTGGCCTCAATTCTCCCATCTTCCCGGTAAAACAGCACCACGCCTTTGCGGTCCTGCAGATGCTGGTCAACAAAGCACCTCATGCCCGCCCTTGTCGCTTCGCAATGGATCGCCACGGCTGACTCATTGTGGGTGAACACCCATTCCAGGTCTTTGATTTTTACGTGGAAAACGTCATCCACCTCCAGAGCACGATCAAATCCATTCATACGAGGAAAAATAACACGTTTCGTTACGCCGCCTCCGCCTAATTTGCGCTTGCTGGCTCAATTTCAACGCTCTGACTCCATTACTTCCCGGTACCGGAGATGGTCTTTGACAGTTGCAGGATAAGCTCCGCCCGTTGCACAAGGCAACTGGCGCCGGCTGATTTTCCCAATTCCAGAGTGGCCATCGTGATGAGCACATGGACCACCATCGGCGACATGCCTGCGTATCGAGCCCCCAATTCCTTTTGTGCTGCCTCGACCTGAATCGAGGTCCAAGCTTCGTCAATCGGCATACCGCCCATTTTAGCCCCCATTCACCCTTCGGCTGCGCTTTTCTTGCTCTCTGGCGCTCCATTTTTGCGCCTGCGTTTGTTCTTGTCATCGGCCGTCCGGCCAAAGACACTCGTGACCGGCCGCCATGAATGTCGCACCCCCTTGCTCCAATTGCTCGCGCACCTCGACCCGGCGCGCATGGATCAAACGGCTCGCCATGAGTTACTCCGCCTACGCTGGACTTTCAGGAGCGTGGACGGCGCCGGCCGCTCATGGAGCGGTGATCAATCTCAACGAGCGCCTGCGGCTGAACATCGCCGCCTTTCCATCGCTCGATCTAAATAGCGGCTCCGCCATCATCACCTTCAACAGCGAGGTCACCACGATCTTGATCAATCGCGAGTCGGAGACCGATTTCCATGCTCTTGACCCCACCTGTACCCACGCCGGCTGCCGGGTGAATCCTTACAGCATCGCCACGAACACGATCGCCTGCCCCTGCCACGGCTCGCAGTTTAGCATGCAGGGCCAAGTGATTCAGGGCCCCGCGGTGGGCAATCTCCAGCCCTACGCCACCCAGTTCGAAGCCCCTTCCTTCCTCAACATCGAAGTTCCCGGGCTCATTCATCGGCTCGATCAAATCGCCGTCCATTCAAGCTCGCGCATGCGCCTGACCTTTCCGACCATGTTCGGCAGTCAGTATCACATCCGCCACAGCCCGGATCTCACCGCCCCCTTCGAAATCATCTCCTTCGCCACCACCGCCGAAGGCGTCGCCACTGAATCGGTCCTCAATGGCACCGGTGAGGAAGCCATCGTCTTCGTCGACACCGCAGGCGCTGCCGGTTTCTTCGTTCTCGAACTCCTCGTCTATCAGGTCGCCTGAGAACGGCGACCCGTGAGATCGGTGTGGCGATCCTTCACCGCAGAGGCTTGTCCCAGTCCACATTCCGCACGTGAATTTCAGGGGCAGCTTGGACAAGATCCGCGACCGCCTCAGGATTGAAGGCACGGGCTGAGTACCTTCTTTGAGATTCAATACTTCCGTCTTCCCGGTAGAAGATCACCAAGCCCTTGAGACTTTTCATCAACTGATCCACAAAGCGCATCATGCCCGCCTTCGTCTTTTCCGTGTGGATCACCGCTTCGGAACCGTTGGCCCGCAGATACCATTCCCAGCCCGTAAACTTGACATGGAAAACGTCCGTCCCCGAAGCGCCGCCCTCGCGCTGCAGCCAGGGCCGTAGCTCAGGGCGGAGAGGATCGTCGTCCATACACACA
>JAXMIV010000265.1:0-5837 GCA_034377045.1 Prosthecobacter sp.
GCTTCCGGGGCATGGGTGGAGAATACCTCACAGATCCATCGCGACGCGGGATTTCTTTAGCCGCATGGGGCTGTTAATCGCTTGACGCCGGGCTTTCCTTTTGGAGTCATGAAAAAGGCAGCTAGTTCCTGTGCAAAGGAACCTTCATGATACAAACTCAAAACATTCATTCGCTGACCGATTTCCAACGCAACACCGCCAGTCACCTTAAGCAGTTGCGCGACTCGGGCCTGCCGGAAGTGTTGACAATTAAAGGGCGGGCGAAGTTGATCGTTCAGGCGGCTGATTCCTATCAGGCGTTGCTCTCCCGCCTGGAGTTGTACGAGTCCGCGATCGCCATCAACCGAGGCTTGCAGGACATTGAAGCCGGGCGAACCAACAGTCTCGCCGACTTTGACCGGCGCATGCGCGCGAAGAAGTCGGGATCTCGAACGAAGCGCTGATGGCCAAATCCAAGCAGTATAAGATCAGCCTTTCGGCCGAGGCTAAGAGGAATGTGAAATAGGCTTTTCGCATCCTCTGAATCGTCGAAGGCACTCGGGTCCTCATCGTTCACGTCAGACATGGCGCCCGCTTTCTATCTCGGTCAGGAGATCCCGGATGAGGATAAGGGAGATTTGCGATAACGATTTAAATTGTTCATTTGAACTTGACAATCGTCCCGCCCGTGCGATACTTCTCTCGTTAGTCAAAGCGTCCCCCAACCTTCCAGGTCATCCGCCACGTGAAGGGTCATCACACCGCCAGGTCTCAATCCCTGGCTGCATCGGCAAATGCCTCATTCGGACCGCCCCCGCGGCCATTCACCTTCGTCATTCTTCAATCGGATTTCGTCATTAGTCATTCTTCACCATGTCCCTGCCTAACTCCCGCCCCCCCGCCCCCAAACCCGCACTGAAATGCTCGACTGGTTCTGGGAAGCCTCCGAAGGCCACTTTCACGCCACGCCCGCTCAGATTCGTGCCGCCCACATCTTCTCGCGCATGAACGGCTGGGACAAACTCGACCCCAAGGTCCGCAACCCCGAACTGGTGCCCATCTCCATCGACAGCCTCGTCACCCTCATGCGCCTGGATGCCGAGGGCAACGACAAGAAGCTCGCCAAGGCCGTCGCCAAAGCCCGCAGCGATGCCTTCGCCGAGGCCCGCGTCATTCCGCCGCCCCCGCCGCCTGCCAAGACCGACACCCTGCTCGACTGGGCCATGGACCATGACTGTCATTGGACGCCCCGCGAGGGCATGACGCCCTTCCTCATTCCCCTCGAACCCAGGCCACCGTCCGGCTACTGCGACTTCGGCGAACTCGCCGCCGCCTTCGCCGCCCGCGACTTCGACGCCGTCGCGCAAATTCTCGAACCCCTCACCCTTCGCCAACCTCCCTCCAAAGAATCCGCCAAGGCCGCGCCACCCTCTGAAATTCACCCATCGCCACAGGGCCCTTGCCGCAGCACCAAAACCGGCTCCCCCATCGCCCATGTCGACACCGGCTTTGGAGTCAAAGACTCGCCCCGCAGCTCCGCACCCACCGATCCGTCCGACTCGTCCGACTCGTCCGATCACTCCCGCGCAAATCCCATGCCCCCTCCATCGTCGAAAGCGCCGGCAGTCCTCTCATCCCTGCCTCCGCCTTCCCCTGCCGCTCCGGAAACCGTCCCCAGCCCACCGCTCACGGCCTCCGGCTTCCCGTCTCCCCAAAAACCATCGCAAACCACGGCAAACAACTGCCAACCACCGCAAACGGCGGCGCAGCCGCCCCCCAGAAACCCACCTTCCTCCAGGAAGTAGTAATGGGCCTCTATAACTCCGGCGGTCCCATCGGCCCTTAGCTTTCGGTTCACAGCTCTAAAGCCCCAGCGCTGCCCAGGAGCACGGGTTTTTCAACCCGTGTCACTTCCGCCCGTCTCCTCACAAGGTAAGGAGTTTGTAAGGGCATCGGAAATTATTGCTTCTATGGCAGTGCGTCTTTAATTTGAGACCGTTATCAGAATTGCAATAATTCACTCCGCCTCCCATGATTTCGTTAGCCTTCGTCTCTCCGTTCCGCCTCGGGTGGCTCATCTGGGCTTCGGCGCTGGGGATGCTCCTCGGAGTGGGAGGGGCGGTGGCGCAGGAAGTCAGGTTTGGGGTGGATCTTTCGGAACGGCCTGATGCTGTCGGGCTTAGCGCGTTCAATGTGTGCGTGGTGCGGGCAGATGCAAAGCTGGATCTCGAGGCGATTCATGCCTTGGGCACGACTTGCCTGGCACAGATCGACCTCTTTGAAGTACCGCTGCATTCAGAAGCGGCGAAGCAGGCGGAGAGCTTGGGAGTGCCGCTGCGGGAAAGTGGCAAAACTGCGACGGTTCGCATGGATGCGACACACCCAGGTTGGCTGACGGTGGTGGTGCGTGTGCTGGCGAAGACGGCGGTGGAGCGGGGATTTGACGGGTTGGTTTTGGCGGGACTGCCAGCGGCGGCTGAGGCGACCGAACGCGCGGCTGTGGCGCAGGTGATCGCGGCTCTGGATGCGATGTATCCGGACAAGCAGATGGTGATGAGGGATGCCGCCGGCCTTTTGGGGGAGGCAGGACGCTACCTGGAAGGGATCTTGATCACCGACAAGGCTGCCCAGGAAGCGCAAATCCGCGAAGCGCTGCGTCTGGGATTGAAGCCGTATGTGATGGAGTTCGCCAGTGAAGCGGATCGCGCGGAAATCCCGGCACGGGCCCAGGCGATTCAGGCCCTCGGTGGTTTGCCCTTTTACACGACGGTGGCCCAGGACGGCGCCAACCTCGGACCTCTGCGCGAAATCACGCGGAAGATCCTGGTGCTGCATTCCGGCGATGCGCGCCAATCCTTCACGGCGGCGGTCCTGCATGGAACGTTGCAGTGGCTGGGCTATCAGGTGATCTATCGTGAGGCCAATGCCGCGATGGACGGCAACGAGCCGGCGGTGGCGGGGGTGATCTTTGACCGGAGCCTGAAACTGACGGCCGCGCAGCAGCAAAAACTCACCCAGCTCGCGACCCGCCTGGCCGAACAAAAAGTGCGAATCTTGCTGACCGGCATGCCCTGGGACAGTGCCGAGACGCTAGCCGGTGCGGCGAAGCTCCTTGGCCTGCAAGGCAGTGGCGTCATGATCCAACCGGTGAAAAAACCGACTTTTGCCAAATTGGACGGAGCGGCGCTGATGCAGGGCGGTTCGATTGTGCCGCGCACGGAGGATTTCCGCGATTTGCGCGCGCCTGCGGGCGCCCGGGTGCTCGTTTCAGTGCGGTCCTCCGGACAGGCAGCGACGACTTTTGATGCGGCCTATTTGACCAACTGGGGCGGGGTCTGGTTCGATTCGCTGGCGGCGGTGGCGGGCCCGCAAGTTTCGCCTTCGTACTTTCTTGAGCAATGGTTGGGTGGCAAAAACGAATCCCCCGTTATGGATGTGACCTCGCAGAACGGCAGCCGCCTCATGGTCAGTCAGATCGCCAGCGAAGGATTCACGGAAGTCTCCAGCACCAAAGGTCTGCCGCTGGCTGCCGAAGCGATGTTGGAGCGGGTGCTGAAACGCTACGGCATGCCCTTCACCGTGGCTTTGTGCGAGGGTGATGTGCGTGGCTGGACCCCGGCCAGTGAGGCGCGGGATGCACTGCGTTACCTGGAGGCGGCGCGGTCCATCATGGCCCTGCCTCAGGTGGAGGCGGCCTCGGCCTCGCTGTCCCGGCCTAACAATTGGGATGCCAAAGCCTTTGCCCCGGGGCCGCTCGACACTGGCGCTGCCGAGACACGCTTCAGCATGGAACGCGAGATCGGCGGCTCCATGGCCTACATTCACCGGCAGCTTTTGCCGCAGGGCAAATCGGTGGCCATGATGCTCTGGCCCCAGGGCGCGGCGCCGAGCACGGCCGCAATCATCTTTGCCCGGAAGATGGGTGTCGAAAGCCTCGAGTGCTTTCCTTCGCCTCTGCTGCCGGGAAGACTGAATCCTGCGGCGCCGATCTCCTGGGGATCGGGCGCCGAATTCAAAACCTCAATCCTGAATCCCCGGCAAGGGCGCGGGCTGGATGCCGCGGCGATCATTGCTGATGCTCAGCGGACGGGCACGGGCTGCTGGCAGGCCCCGGTACAGGTAGCCTTGAGTTTTGCAGACACGCTCAACGACCGATCCCTGCGTGAAGTGGAAAAACTCTTGGACTGGTGTGCGACACAACCTCTGCATGCGCTCACCGCCGCGGAATATACCCACATCGTCGCCGATGCGGCGCGGACACGAATTCTGGAGGTGGCGCCCCGGCATTGGATCATCGTCAACCAAGGGCGGGCACGCACCTTGCGTCTGCCGGCAGCGGCGGGCGTGCCCGACATGACGCTCAGCACCGGCATTTCCGGTTATTCCGTTCAAGGCGGGCAGGTCTATGTGCATACCCTCGGCCGCCGCCGGACGGAATTGGTGATGCAAGCGCAGCCAAAACCCGGTCATCTGCGTTTCACCGCCGGCAGCGGCCGCCTCGAGTTCATGGAAGCCGGCAGCCGGCGCGTCGTGTTTCAAGTCGCCGATTGGCGCCCCGTGAAAGTGACTTTCGCCGGCCTGCAACCCGGAGCGACCTGCGTGCTGCGTGCCAATGGCGGCCTCGAGCATGTCACGGCGGATGCCAAAGGCGCCCTTGAATTCACCGTGCCCAGCCAAGCCGTCGTCCAACTTCAACAGATCCCATCCAATCATGCCGCACTACGCTAAATCCACTGCCCGGCGCCATGCCGGCCTGCTCATCGTTCTGTTTCTGGCGCTCGCCGGCGCCTGGACCTGGCGCCTGTGGCCGCGCACCCTGGCTGCCGCCGACGACACGGCACGGATCGAGCAACTCAAGGAGGTCGCCGTCTATATCAGCAAGGCGCCGCGCGAAGTCGTGCAGCCGATCCTTACCAGTCTGGCGGTGGTTTCCGACAGTCAACTCGCGGTCCTGCAGGATTGGATCGACGGGTCCCCGGCGCAGCAGCTTCGGGAATTGACCGTGCAGAATAACTTGCCGTTAGACCGCAACGTGCGTGAAGCGCTGCTTCTCGCCTGGCTCGGGCAGGACGAAAAGGCGCCGCTGATGGAGTCCCACCTGATGATCTCGGCGGCGGGCGATCATCTGGGCGATGACGTGAAGCTTTATGCGCTGGAACAACTCGCGCGCCGGGGAGTCAGCGAGGGGCAGCCCAAGGTCGCGGTGACGATCCTGGAAAGAGCCCTGAAACTGCCGAATGCCACCTGGGAGACATTGAACCAAATGGTGGATACCTGCCGCGGGGCAGGCGATTTTGCCACGGCGGTGTCGGCGGTCAAAAGCTGGATCAAACGCCAACCGGAAGATGGCGTGAACGCGCGCGTGGATGAAGCTCGCGACCTGGAGGTCGCCCTCATGCTGCAAGGCCACCGGGCGGAAGAAGCCCTGAGCGGCCAATTGGACATCCTCAAATCATCCCCTCAAGACCTGCTGCCGGAGCGGGTGCTCGATCGGGCGCGCGTGTGCGCCAGCGCCGCGTCGCAGAGCGTCCGGCTGGTGCCCTGGATCGAAAGGCACCTCGCCAATTTTCCCGAGCATCTCTTCGACTGGCGGGGATTGCTGGAAAAGACCGATGTGCATCCCGATTACCGGCGCTGGCTTTTGAACCTAACCACGATTGCTGAAAAGGAACTCACGGAACGCAAGGCCTTCGACCTCGGTCTGCGCCTGGCCGCCTGTGGCGAAAGGAACGCGATTCCGCGCCTTTGCGCCCTGGCCACGCCCGCCAAGCGCGTGAAGGAATGTGAGCAGTTTCTGGCCGAGGCGCTGGACCGCCCCGGGCTCTTTGCCGCGGTGCTCGAAGCCGCCCAGGAGGAGC
>JAXMIV010000266.1:0-6056 GCA_034377045.1 Prosthecobacter sp.
TATTTCACGTCCGGCAGGCCGCGCGCGGGACCGTAGGCAAACTCTCGAACCGCGTCGTCGTGCAGCACGAGCAGCTCGAAGCGTGCTCCGGGTCCGCTCTGCGCGTATTCCAGCATCTGCTGGTCACCCACGGAGTTACCGAAGGCGGCGATCGGTCGCCGGCCGATGTGCTGGTTAATGCCCACAGGCTTGTCGGCTTTGTCGTCGTTGAAATTCAGGGCAGGCAACCGTACGAGCACGGCCTTGCCGTCGCGCAGTTGAAACTTCGTCTTCATGCTGCTGCCGATGACTTGCTCCGGTGGAATCCCATAAGCCTCTTCCGTCCACACGCGCATGAATTCGATGCCGCCGCCGGAGACGATGAAGTTCTTGAAACCGTTGGCGTGCAAATACGCGAGCACTTCGAGCATCGGCTGGTAGGTCATGTCGAGGAAGCGCTTGCCGGTCGTCGGGTGTTTCGCCGTGGCGATCCAGTCCTTCACCGTCCGCGCGAACTCATCGGCGGTCATGCCCGTGTGCGTGGTCATGAAAAGTTCCATGAGCCCGCGGTCGCCACCTTCGAGCGCCTTTTTCAGATCGCCCCTGAGCAGCGAGGCGAAGGGTTCCTTGTCCTTCCACTCGGGATGCTGCGGCGCGAGCGCCTTCACGCGGTCCGACACAAAGTAAAACTGCACCGGCACCGGCTGTTCGCTCCAGAGCGTGCCGTCGTTATCATAGACGGCGATGCGCTCCGGCACCGGAACGAAGTCCGGCGAGCCCTCCTTTGTGACTTTCTCGACGAAGGTAACGATGGATTGTTTTGCCAGTCCTTCGTTCCATGAAGGCAATGGGTCGGTGGCGCGGACGATGGTGGTGGTGAATGCCAGTGCGCCAACGAGCGCAATGGCGAGCAGGTTATGCTTGTGGATGGTTTTCATGGCGGTGGGGTTCGTCATTTCAGATCCCATTCCTGGAGCTTCTTCGCTGCCGTGCCGAATGGGCCGAGCTGATAGACCGCCGCCCCCGCGGGTGAGAAGATGAAGTTCTCGAACGGCTCGGCCAGCATCTTGTCGAGATACTCCGTCGGCGCCGTGCCGGTGCTCACGTGCGGGTTGAAGTTCTCGCCGCTCATCTTCGGCACGAAGGTGGAGACGTATGCGATGAGCATCGCATCCAGCTTGGCATTGTCGTGCGGCGCGGTGAATGCGCCGGTTGGGCCGGTCTCCGCCATAAAGGGCTTCGCGGCAGCGATGATGTCCGCCTGCAGCTTGAGGATTTCCGGAGTCGGCTTGGCGCAGATGCCCGCGACCCCGGTCGCTCCGGCTGGGGCGTAGTAATATCTGAACGCCTCCAGCTTCATCGCATTCACGTTCGCGGCGGCGAGCACCTTTTCCTCGGCGGCGTAGTGGCCGCCAAACGAACGCGGTGGTGCGGAGGTTTGCGTTTGCCGCGAGTATTCATGGATTGGTTTGTTTCGCTCGTGAAGTCGCGGGCCGGCCACTCGGCCAGCCCGCGTGTTTCACAAGCGAAGGGTCGACTTATTTTCCGCCAGCGGTCATTTTTTTGATCTGCTCTTCAAGTGACTTAAGGCTCCAGTCGCCCGCCGTTTGGCTGGGCGGGAATTCCTTCATGGTCAGGAGGAACTTGCTGGCGACCATCTGCATGGGTCCGAGCACATAGGCGCGGTCGATCATCCAGTCGTGGTAGGTGTTCGAGTTCTCCTGGGCCTTTTCGAAGGGGTCGCGGCGCAGGTTGACCAGCACGGGCATGCGCAGCTGCACGAAGGGTTCGCGCCACACCTGCAGTTGATGCGCGCGGTTCTCGAGGTAGGTCGCCTTCCAGTCGCCTACGCGAATGGCCAGCATGTCGCCCTCGTCGCCCACGTAGAAGAACTCGTTGCGGGGCGACTTGTCGGTCTTGCCGCTGAGGTAATCGGTCAGGTCGTAGCCGTCGATGTGGTTTTTGTAATGACGGCCATTGAGGTCGGTGCCTTTGAGGAGCTGTTCCTTGATGTTGGAATTACCGGCAACGGCAGCGAAGGTGGGGAGCCAGTCTTCATGCGAGACGATGCCGTTGAGGGTGACGCCGGCCGGGAAGTGGCCGGGCCATTTGATGAAGCAGGGCACGCGGAAGGCGCCTTCCCAGTTCGAGTTTTTCTCGCCGTGGAAGGGCGTGGTGCCGGCATCGGGCCAGGTGTTGTAGTGCGGGCCGTTGTCGGTGGAATACTGGACGATGGTGTTGTCGGCGAGGCCGAGGTCGTCGATCAGCTTGAGCAGCTCGCCGACGTGCATGTCGTGTTCGACCATGCCGTCGCTGTATTCATCGGAGTTCGGACCCGCCAGGTTCTTGTGCTCGGGCTTCACATGGGTACGGAAGTGCATGCGGGTGCCGTTCCACCAGCAGAAGAAGGGCTCGCCTGCTTTGGCCTTGCGGGTGATGAAATCCTTGGCGGCGGCCATGGATTCATCATCGATGGTCTCCATCCGCTTTTTGGTCAGCGGGCCCAGATTTTCGATGATCTGGCCGCCTTTGCCATCCGCCTTGCACTTCAGCACGCCACGCGGGCCGAAGGTTTCGAGGAAGGTTTTGCCGTTGGCCAGTACCATGTCCCGCGGGTAGTCGCGTTGCTCGGGTTCTTCCTCGGCATTGAGGTGATAGAGGCTGCCGAGGAACTCGTCGAAGCCGTGCATGGTGGGCAGATGCCCGTCCAGGTCGCCCTGGTGGTTCTTTCCGAACTGGCCGGTGGCGTAGCCCTGGCTTTTCAGGACCGTGGCCATGGTGCAGTCGCTCTTCTGCCAGCCTTGCGGGGCTTTGGGCATGCCGACTTTGGTCATGCCGTTGCGGACGGGGACGGAGCCGCTGATGAAGGCGGAGCGCCCAGCCGTGCAGCTCTGCTGCGCGTAGTAGTCGGTGAAGGCGACGCCTTCCCGGGCGACGCGGTCAATGTTCGGCGTCTTGTAGCCCATCATGCCACGGTTGTTGTGGCTGATGTTCCAAGTGCCGATGTCATCACCCCAGATGACGAGGATGTTTGGTTTCTTGTCTGCCGCTTGCGCAGCAGACCCGATGAGCGCCAGCGCGAGGGCCAGCGCGAGGGTTCTGAATCTGGACGTTAGTTTCATGTTTTAATTAGGGGGCTTTGTCCTGGGTGGGCTGCTGACGCGGCGCCTCGGACAAGGCGCAGCGAAATCCGATGTGGCTCATGCCGGTGTCCGGCGGGGTGCCGCGCCTGGCG
Source organism: Prosthecobacter sp. (assembly GCA_034377045.1). Taxonomy (GTDB): domain Bacteria; phylum Verrucomicrobiota; class Verrucomicrobiia; order Verrucomicrobiales; family Verrucomicrobiaceae; genus Prosthecobacter. The sequence continues at coordinate 3,215 of JAXMIV010000266.1, forward strand.
GCGGGGCGATAGCTCTCGCAATAGTTCGCATGGCAAAGGAAAGAGCCGCCCTTGGTCACGCGCTCGACAGGTTCGTCGGGGTGGGCGGGGTTGTAACTGGACTTGGGTCCCGTCGGGTTGTGGCAGGAAGGCTCCAACTTTTGCCGCGCACGAGTGTCGGGCCGGTAGAAGTCGCTGACCCAGTTCCAGACATTGCCACCCATGTCGGAGAGCCCGTAGCCATTGGGCGGATAAGTCTTCACCGGGGAAGAACCGGCGAGGCGCAGATCGACCGGGCCTTCGGTGGGAATAAAGACGAGCGAGCCGGGCCGGAGCATTTCGTCCGGGGGCTTCGGCGTTCCGGGCGCGACCTGCTTCTTGAGTTCCTCCCAATCCACAGCCCGCTCCGCCGTGGTCTTGTATCCCGTCGCCTCGACGAAACTGCGGAACTCCGAGTTCGTCACGTCATGCTCATCGAGCCAGAACCCATCGACGCTCGCCTTCACGACGGGCTTTTCGTTCAAACGGCTCCCTTCCAACTCGCACCCCATCGAAAACGTGCCGCCGGGAATCCAAACCATGCCCGCGGGGTTGCCGTTGGTTTTCACGACAGGCTCACCGGCTGTGAGAGTTGCGATGAAAGCCACCGAGATGGAGATGACGGCGAGACTGAGCGACATGGGATTTCTAGGGGTGAAAGTGGAGATGGTCATGGCGTGTGGGCGTTTCGGCTCACCCATTCCTGCTCTCCACCGGCACTTTGTTGGCGACTGCATTGGAAGCGGCGGCATCTGCGTTGAAATGCACGAGGGCCGTATCGATGGCCGCGAGAAGAACATCCCGATCGACGGGCTTCTTGAAAGGGGGAAGCGCCGAGTGAACGCATCCGCTCCGCAGTGCCGGGTTCAGCTCAGGGGCGCAGAAAGAATGAAGTTTGCGGTGGCATGAAGACGGGGGAAGGCAGCGTAGAGAAGCAAGCAGTCCGATGCGGGAGGCAAGCCTGCCCCTATTTAAAGATGCCCGAAATTCCCAATCAAGCGAGCGTGGCTGATCTCCACTGCAGCGCTCTTTCTATTCAACCGGAATCTTGACTCAGCAGGAGTAACTTGCAGCCTGAGTTTCGTTTTCGGTTTGCAACTCTCGCGACGGCTGCTTGCATGGCGCGACCCGATGAAAGAAGTGTTTCTCCTGATCCTGGTTTGTGGCGCGGCGTTTTACGCGGGACGCATGTATGAAAGATCCGTGCAGCCTCAGACGCCGACGCGGAGCGGGGGATGGATGAACCATCAACCATCCCGGCTCAATGAGCCGCCAAAAAAAGTGGGTTACTAGGAGGCAACTTTGATTCTCGCCCGTCGCGAGGTGCACAGCCGCGGCGCATCGCTTCAATGGACGGCGCTTCCGGCCACCGTTCACGCACCGGCAGATCTACTTTCCCAACGGCTGTGACACATTCGCGTCACTGGGCGGCGTGAAGTCGAAGGTTCCGGCCGGCAGCGCTGTCGCCCGTAGGTTCTTGTAAGTCGTTACGACGCGATCTCCCTTGGGCAAGGTCGTTTCTGTCCGTTGGATCTTCGCATCGTCGTCCACCCAGACGGCCAGTTCCTTGATCATCCGCTTGAGCCCGCCGCTCTTTGGGGTCAGTTGAATGCGGTAGTCACTGGCGGCGCTTTCCCGGCTGGCTTTGAAGGTGAAAAACTTCTCGATGTTCTGGAAGTTGAGGCCGGCGGTCAGCGCGGCGATGGAATCGTCAAAAAACGCCTTCTGCCCCAGGGTGTAGAGTTCCGCTTCTTTGAATGCCGGGTAATAGATCCAGAGTTTCTGGCCGTTGCTGACCGTAATGCTCGGGCTCTTGCCGGTGACTTCCCGGCGGAATCGGTTAGGCACCGAGAAGGCCAGCGTGCCGCTGCTCTTCAAGGGCTTGGTCAAAAGATGGCTGGTTTTTTCCTCGGTGAAATCGGCGGTCAGGGAAGGAAATTTGGCGCGCTGGTTTTCGAGATTCCTCAGCAGCGCCTGACTTTCAGCCGCGGAAAGCTCCGCGCTGCGAACGGGGAGGGAAACAACAAGGAGGACGAGCGTGGCGAGGAGGATGATACGGCGCATGCGGAGAGAGAGGAAGAGGGTGAGTAACTGGGAATCGGGGCGGAGGGTGTGAAAGGTCGGGACATTAGTCGTGGCTGGAGCGCAAGACTGCAAGGAAGTGCGGGGTGCCCATTATGCGTTCGGCTTGGAATCTGCGATCTCCGAATTTCCGTCCTTCCAGATCGGCACATAATTAAACCACTGCTCGGGGTGGCGCCGAATGATGTCTTCGAAGACTTTGGCGATGCGCTGCGTGTTCGTCGCGAGGGCGGCCTGCGGGTCGGGTTTGCCGGTCATGGGCACGAGCGGCTCCGCCGACATGATGTAGCGTCCCGAGCCGTCCTGCAGGACAAAGGCCGGGAGGACGGAGGCGCCGGTATGCTGGTGGAGGAGGGCGGGCGCGGTGGAAAACTCCGTCTCGTGGCCGAAGAACTGGACCGCCGTGCCCGTCCCCGAGTACGGGCGGTCGACCAGCATCGCGAGCAGTTCGTTGCGTCGCAGGGTCTGGATCATTTCGACGAAGGCAAAAGGATGCCCGGGACCGACCGTAATGGTCTTGATGCCAAGCTGGCGGCGGCAGGCCTCGCGCCAGCGGCTCAGCTCGGTGCTCGGCTCCTCGAGCGTGATGACTGTCAGCGGCAAGCCGTGCTGGGCCAGCATGAGGCCGCCCAGTTCCCAATGGCCGAGGTGGCCCGTGACCACGATCGCGCCGTTGCCTTGCGCGCGGGCGGCGCTGAGGTGCTCGAAACCGGTCCGCCCGCTGAGCAGCGCCGCGGCTTGC
>JAXMIV010000267.1:0-7951 GCA_034377045.1 Prosthecobacter sp.
GGCCTTCGGCGGCATCGGACTCGATGTAGAGGAGGCGGAGACGGCCGCGGACATCGACGAGCGTGAGCGCATCATTGTTCGCGGGGAGAGTGTCCCCAGTCATGCCTTCGAGGACGGCGCGGTATTTGAAGATGTTCCGCACGGCGGGAGTGCGGGTAAAGGTTTCCGCGCGCGATTCACCGGCCTTGATCGAGACGGTGCGGCGTTCGACTTCGACGCCATTTTCGTAGAGCTTGAGGGTGCCTTGGGTGTCGATGGTGCTTTCGACGGTGGCGGCGAGTTTGAGCGTGGCGCCTTCGTTGAGAAGGGTTCGGTTAGGCGTGAGATCGCGAATGCGGGCGTCGGGCTTGCGCGGCCCGGCGATCGGCAAAGCGTGAATGCGGACGCCGGCGACGGCGGCATCGCGGGCGGCATCGAGCAGGCTGCCGCGGGTTTCGTGGCCGTCGCCGATGAGGAGGATGTTTTTGCTGGCCCCGGCGGGGAAGAGGGCCTGGGCGAATTCGACAGCGGCGCTGTATTGGCTGTCGCTCCCGTGTTCGGCCTGCCAGGTGGTGTGAGTGGCGCCGGGTTCGAGCGGGAGGTCGGGCGGCCAGGCTTCGGGTTGGGCGCCGAGGCGGACAACGAAGGTATCGACCCCACTGCCGGCTTGGCCTTGGATGAGGCGGGCCTGCTTGAGCGCTTCATCCAGGCCTTCCTTGCCCATGCTTTGGCTGGCATCGACAATGATGCCAAGCGCGCGGCGGCCGGTTTGAGAAACGCGGGCAGGACCGGCGAGAGCGGCCAAGGCCAGCATGATCCCGAGGGCGCGGACGACGAGCAGGAGGCGTTTGCGCAACCCCGACATGGGATGGGCAGAGTTTGACTCAATCCACAAGAGCAGGACCAGGGCAGGTATGGTCAGAAGCAGTAATTTGGGCGATTCCCAGTCCATGCGAGGGTCGGTGGACCGAGTTTAGAGAGGGCGCGGGCGGTGTCCATGCCTCGGGTCGGATTTTTGAGATTTACCCGATACCCGTCTTGACTGTGAAAGAGAGGCCAACGTGTCAGGCTGCCGCAAATTGGGATTGCATCACTTCCTCGATCATCACGCGTCTGCTGTTTGGTAGGATGCCCTGGGGTAGATTGACTGGAAATACATCGGGGTGGCCATCGACCTCCAGGTTGATGGTACCTTTGGATGGAGGAAGTGTGGCTGCTTCCTTGAGAATAAGGAAGTCTGGTCCAAGCTGGGCGACCTTGAAGTCTTTCCCGCCAACCCGAAGAGTGATGCACACTAGGGCAGAGTGACCTGTAGTGGAGATTTCAGCCATGTGGAAAACGGATTTGCGACCCAAAGCAGAGGCCTATGCGAAACGGCGCGGACTGGAGCTCTTGGAGCCTCCCCTCGGAGATGGTACGGAGGGTAATGTATGGACGGTACGGAGCAAGCGAAATGGGATGCGATGGGCGATGAAAATGCATCGTCACAGACAACCGTACGCTTGCGAGCGGGATGTTTACAAGAGACTTGCTGAGAATGACCTTGTTCAGGTGCTGGGACTGAACGTGCCGCAGTTGATCCGTTGGGATGATGAGGCGCTGGTGATCGAGATGACGATTGTTGCGCGCCCTTACGTACTCGATTTCGCCGCAGCGTACCTGGATTGGCCTCCCGATTTTACGGATGAGGTGTGGGCTGAAAGTGAAGCACGCTGGCGGGATGTCTATGGGGAGGACTGGGCTCTGATCCGACGGCTGATGGATGAGTTTGAGGCGATGGGGATTTACCTGACCGATTTGCATCCTGGAAACGTGGCTCCCAGCGCCTGACGTGTGGTTGGGGCCAGAGCTGGGTATTGAGCCATTGGTGCACGTCCACAGGAACGAGATTCGCGAAAATGGGTCGCAGATTTGAAATTGCTCGCAAAAATCCTAAGTCTGGACTTTTATTTTCCGAATGGCAGCATATTTTCAATAGATAACAATGCGCTACAGAAAACAGACCCCGGTATCTTTGCGTGGAAAGCGGTGACTCCAACTCATTGCCACCCATGCCAGGCCCATCCCTGGAGGCAAAAGCTGCGGATCGTCTGACGACGAATCCTTTCGGTGGCGACGTTTGCCAGAAACCTCTGGAAGTCGAGGAGGCGGAGTCGATTGCCGGACTGAATGGCGACGTTTTGGGCCGATTGGCGGAGGCGCTGGAGGGTGCCGAGACTGGGATGCTGGTACTTTTGACGGCACCCAAGGCGGGGTATGGAAAGACGCACCTGCTGGGGCAGTTGGCGGGGACCCTGCGACAGGCGGCGATCATGGTTCCAGTGAGCTTTCAGACCGGTGATCCGGTCAGCTTTGCCACAGTATGTCGGCGGGCTATGGAGGCTCTGCACCAAACGGCTGGGGAACGACCCGGGTGGACCCGGTTGCGGGAGGTGAGCGCCGAGGTGGTGGCGGCCTTAATGCATCGGCTGATCTCGACTGGTCAGTTGACCTGCGCGAATCAGGAACAGGCGTTGCGAGTGCTGGCGGGGCCAGCGCTAGAAATTTTTGACGAGAAGGGCTCGGCGAGGTTGATCGGGGACTGGCTGCGGCAAAACCGGGAGCAGCTCTGCCGGCCTCTGACGGCCTTGGCGGCCGGGCAGATTTCCGCCCAGGGGACGTTGTCGCCAGCCTGGATCGAGGCGCTGCTGGAACATGCTATCGGGGGCGGTGCCGCCAGTCTGGCGGTCATGGATGAACTGACGGTCGCTGATGCGGTCGCAGGCAGGCCGACTTGGCTAAAACTGGTGGCGCAGGCGCGGCCGGTGCTGCTGCTGGTGGATCACTTGGATGGTTTTTATCGTAATTCTCAAGCTGGGGTGACGCTGGCGGCGCTGCTTGTGGATCTGGCGGATGCGCATCAAATGCGGGTGGTGCTGAGCGTGAATCAAGATTTGTGGCAAGAGACCTTCGGTCTGCATCTGCCGAGCGCCCTAGAAGATCGGCTGACGGCATCGCAGGTTTCCTTGCGCGGCCTGACGGCCAGCGACGCGGAGGCGCTGGTGCGGCTGCGTCTGGAGCGGGCAGGGGTGGGAGCGGCGGAGACCCAGGAGTTCGATCAGTTTTTGGCGATCGAGCGGTTTTTCCTCGGCAGGCCCTTTGGTTCTGTGCCGGCGCGGGTCTTTTTGCGCCATGCGGCGAGGCAATGGGAGATGTTTCAAAACTCGGTCCCACCACCACCGGACGAGCCTTCAGCACCATGGAAGGAGAGCGCCCTAGCGGAGCGAGCTGATCATTCGCTGATTCCGTTGATGACCGAGACCGGCGCCGGGGAGGAACCTGCGGAGTTTCCGGCCATCTTTGACGCGGACACCGGCGCGTATGTGAAAGAGATGGCCGCCGGCCTGGCGGAACCTTTGGCCGAGCCGGCGGCAGAGTCTTCCGCCGCTGATTGGTCGCAGGCACCCTTGAGCGGGGGTTCCGGTGCGGAAGCCGGCGTGGTGACGCCTTCCGCTGATGCGTTTGTCAAACTGCGGGAAATGCTGGGGCGGTTGCGGCAACCGAGCATCGCCACGGAGACTGCGACTGAGGTGGCTGAACCCCCAAATTCCGCGGGTGAGGCAGAACTAAAGGCCACGGCGGTGGCCGTGGAAGAGGCTCCAGCCACAACGCCAGCACCGCGATCGGATGTCTTGTTGGGGCGGTTTGAGGCCTTGAGGCTGCAAATGAGCGCGGAAGCGGATTCACAGCCTCTTGATTTCACCAAACTGGCGGAACTGATTCGGCTGGCCGGACGGCGGTTTCCGCTGGTGCGCTTTGGCGAGCATGAGTTGCCGGGGTTGACGGGCCGCCACGCGATGGGCTGGACGCTGCAAAATGTCGAGATCCTCTTTGGCCTGGCGAATTTCTCGGACACATCGTACTGGAAAACGATCAGCGGGTTCGCGGCGGGCAGGCAGGTCGAACTGAATGATGCCGGGCAAGGGAATGCCGCGCCCGTGGTTAAAGTCAAGTTGGTGACGTTCAAGACGGATCGCGAGCAGGCGGCTTACCAGGCGATGACTAGCAGCGGAGCCTTGGCTGAATCGGTGCTCGAAAACCTGGATGCCATTCACCTGGATGCGGGCAGTGTCGCCAGCCTGTATGCGATGCAGCGCATCATCAAAGAGGCTGAAACCGGCGCCCTGCAGGTGGAGCCGGCGCAGGTGATGAGTGCGCTGGCGCGGGAATTGGATTTTTTCTGGAGACGGGTTACGCGGCTTGGCTGATGGGGAAATTACGTTGGCCATGCGTCTATTTCACAAATCGCGATAGCACGGGCAAGGCGGTGTGTTAATCTTCGGCTCCGTTTCGTCCAATGGCTCTGCTCCGCGTTGAAAATCTCAAAGTTCACTTTCCGGTGCGCACTGGCTGGCTGGGACGCGGAGATGTGGTCAAGGCGGTGGATGAGGTAAGCTTTCAGGTGGACGAGGGCAAGACGCTCGGGCTCGTGGGCGAGAGTGGGAGCGGCAAATCCACCGTATCGCGCGCCCTGCTGAAACTGATCCAGCCGACCAGCGGGACGGCGTATTACCGCGACCAGGAGATTCTGAAGCTGCCCGAGCCGGCCTTTCGACCGCTGCGCAAAGACATGCAGATGGTTTTTCAAGATCCGATTGGGTCGCTCAATCCGCGAATGACGATCGAGTCCATTCTGCGCGAGCCGCTGGGGATTCATTTCAAAGGGATGTCACGAGTGGAACAGCGGCAGGTGGCGGCGGCGCTGCTGCATCGGGTGGGATTGCCGGCGGATTCGCTGACGCGATATCCGCATGAATTCAGCGGCGGTCAGCGGCAGCGGATCGGCATTGCACGGGCGCTGGCGGTACAGCCGAAATTCCTCATCTGCGATGAGCCAGTGAGCGCGCTGGATGTGAGCGTGCAGGCGCAGATTCTAAATCTGCTCAAGGATTTGCAGGAGGAGTTCAAGCTGACCTATCTCTTCATCGCTCATGACTTGGCGGTGGTTCGCCACATGAGCGATGACATCGTCGTGATGAATCGCGGAAAGGTGGTCGAATCCGGTCCGGCGGATGAGGTCTGCGAGCGCCCACAGCATGAGTACACGCGCAAGCTGCTGGAATCGGTGCCTGATCTAATATGAGTTTTCAGCTTCGATGACGCCACTTTTCAAGAAGTTCCTGGGCATCAACTGGGTGTTGATTCTGACGATTGCGGCGCTGCTGGCCTTCGGGGTGTATGCCATTTTTAATGCCTCCGGATTTCGTGAAACGGGAAATCTGGCGCTCAAGTGGCGGGAACAGATGACGTATGCACTGTTCGGTTTGCCATTTTTGTTCATTCCCGCCCTGATCGATTACAAGTGGGTGCGTTGGGCCTGCTGGCCGCTGTATTTGCTGGGCATCGCCGGCCTGATATACACGGCGAAGTATGGCATTGAGATCCAAGGTAACAAGAGTTGGATCAATGTCGGCGGGCGGTCTTTCCAGCCTTCACAGTTTGCGATGCTGGCGGGGATTCTGACGCTGGCGGTGGTTTTTGGCGAACTGCCGCGCATGGTTCCGGCGTTTCGCCGGCCTTGGTTGCGCATCATTGTGGCGGGCATCGTTGGCGGCATCCCGGCGGCGCTGATCATCAAGCAGGATCTTGGATCCGGCCTGGTGTGGGGACCGGTGTTTTTGGCGATGATGCTCGTCGGCAGCATCCCGTTTCGCTACATGATCACGATGGTGCTGATGACGCTGTGCGTGGTACCGGTGTTGTACTTTTTCATTTTGAATCCCAATCAGCAGGCACGCATCGACACGACCTGGTACATGCTGACCAACCAGATGAACAAGGTGGACACGCTGGGGGCAGGCTGGGTGCCGAACTATGTGCAGATCGCTGTGGCCTCGGCTGGCTTTGAAGGGAAGGGGCCGGAGTCCTCGAAGGTACCGGATCAGCGTACGATTCATCGCATGTTCTTTCCGGATGAATCGATCAATGACTTCATCTTTGGGGTGATCGCGGAGGAGTTTGGCTTTCGTGGCGCCGTGCTGTTGCTGACGGGCATCGCGCTGCTGCTTTTGCAGGGGGTTTTTGTGGCCTTTTATGCGCGAGATCAAGTGGGCCGGTTGATGGTGGTGGGGGTCGTGGCCATGTGGTTTGCGCACACGTTTCAGAATGCGGGAATGAACCTGGGCATGCTGCCGGTGATCGGTCTGCCGATGCCTTTGATCAGCGCTGGCGGTACCTTTTTGGTTGTGTGCATGTTCCTCATGGGGATGGTGCAGAGCGTCTGGGTGCACCGGAACATTTCGCCGGTGAAGAGGAAGTCTTCGGGAGGGCGCGGCGGCCGGGACGACGATGATGGCTGAGAGTTTGCGGGCCACTTTTGGCTCTTGTGCGGAAGCGGCTTCCCGCTTTGTTAGGGGTTATGCTCGAACTCATCAGTGTCTCCCGTGTAGTTTCGCAGGGCAAAAAGGAAGCGTTGTCCGTGCTGGATCAGGTCAGCTTTGGCGTGCCACCTGGCCATTTGATGGTGATTACCGGTGCTCCTGGAAGCGGCAAGACCTCGTTGCTCAATATTCTGGCCGGCATTCAGTTGCCCACGAGCGGCACGGTCATGTTCCAGGGAAAGGATGGTTCGAAACGGCCGCTTCATCCGAATGCGATCGGGCATGTTCCGGCTTCCGATGAGACGCTGAATGAGATGCTGACGGTGCGCGAGAGCCTGATGAGCGCGTTGCTGCTAAGGGTCGCCGGGCAGACAAAGGACCAGCGCGTCGGCAAGGCCTCGCACCTGCTGGTGGGGGTGGGTTTGGAGACCGTGGCGTCGCAGCGGGTGCGGACGCTGACTTTGGCCCAGCGGCGGCGCTTGAAACTGGCGCTGGCGCTGGTGAGTGATCCGGCGCTGGTGCTGTGCGATGAGTTTACCGACGGACTGGATGTGAAGTCGGAGCGGGAGCTGGCGGCATTGCTGAAGTTTGTCGCGGGCGATCATCCCGCCCGTGTGGTGATTCATGCGACGCAGACGCTGGGCAATCTGGCGGCCTACGATACGGCAGTCATTCTGCATGAGGGACGGGTGTGTTTTCACGGGCCCGGACGAGCGGTGACGCACTACTTTTCAATTCCAGCGATTGAGGAATTGTACTCGCGCCTGGCGAAACGGCCGGCGCAACGCTGGGGCGAGTCGTGGATGCGGCATCGTGATTCCTACTATGATGCCTTTAAACTTGGCAGTGTCGGCGAAGCCGCCGCTGATGAGGATGACGGCAAGGATTCTCAACATATCACGCTGCCGAAGTCTGAAGATCAGGAATCCAAGGCGGCTGAACCTGCGGCCGCGGTGCCGGTGGCGGCACTGCCGTCCGCGGGAAGCCAGGCCAAGCATTTGGCGTTGCGGCGCTGGACGACGATGCGCCGCAACAAACGGGAATTGCTGGGCAATCTGGTCCTGCTGATCGCGGCGCCAGCCGTGACGGCTGCCCTGGTGCTGCCAAACATGCATTATCTCCAGGATCTTGCGCAAAGCCCGCCGGGAGGGGCTGCCCCGGAAGTGCTCTGGCCGGCAGCCTACACCTGCGCGATGGCGCTGCTGGTGCAAGTGATGTTCGTGTTGGCAATGGGCGTGCGCAACGGCTCGCGTGAGATCGCCAGTGAACGCGGGGTGTTTGAGCGGGAGAGAACCGGCGGGCTGCGGACCGGGGCCTATCTGCTGAGCAAGCTGGGAATTGTCATTCCGCTGGCTCTGATTCAATGCTTTACGTTAGGCTTGTTCCTGGAAGTGACCACCGGCGGACTGCCCGGATATACCCTGCCGCGGCTGATGTTGTTGGGGCTCACGGGCGTTGCCTTCAGCACGCTTTGCCTGGGCATCTCAGCCCATTCCAGGACCGCCGAACGCGCACATAGCCAGGCATGGTTGCTGGCCTTCGCGAACGTACTGCTGGCGGGAGCGATTTTGGGCTTTCCCCGGGTGCTAGGCGGTGTGCTGCAACCGTTGGTG
>JAXMIV010000268.1:0-6377 GCA_034377045.1 Prosthecobacter sp.
CATTCCCTTCGCCCAGGCTACGAATGCGATTGGCGCGTTCGAGATTGATCCGAAGGCTGCGGAAAGGGCAATCGAGATTGTTTACGCGACGCTCATTGAGCTCGGAATTGCCGATGCGACTGCCGCCATGCTCGCCCAGAGCTGGATTAAAACCGATGATTTCCTGGAGGCATCGCTGGCATTTCCCATTGCGGATTTTGTCATTGGAAATCCCCCTTACATTCGGCTGGAAGAGATTCCGGAGGCCAAAGCGGCTTTCTACCGCAATGGCTTCAGCGCCATGCGTGGCCGGGCTGACGTTTACGTGGCCTTTTACCAGGCCGCGCTCCTGCAACTCAAACCTGGCGGCGTTTGCGCGTACATTTGTGCCGATCGCTGGATGCTCAACGACTATGGCAGCGCGCTTCGAGAGTTTATCACCACGGAGGGCTACAATGTGCGCTGCATCATCGAGGCTCACGATGTGGCTGCCTTTGAGGCCGATGTCTCGGCTTACCCGGCCGTCACGATCATCGCTAAGGAAAGGCAAGGCCCGGTCGTCGTCGCCAAAGCTCTCCCTGGCATTGAGACAGCCAATCGCGAGGAGGTGGGAAGCCTGCTCCTCCAGGCACGGTCGAGCAGTGTGTTGCGAGCGGCGCGTTTTCCCGACTGGTTCCACGGCAGCGAGCCTTGGCCGTGCTCCTCGCTCGAAGCGTTGCAACTCCTGAAACGGCTCGAAGCCCGGTGCCTTCCTCTTGAAAGCAAGGCTACTGGAACTCAAATTGGCATCGGAGTGGCCACCGGCGCCGACCGCGTCTTTATCACCGATGAAAGGCCGGACATCGAGTCTGACCGACTGTTGCCGCTTGCCATGGCGTCCGATCTCAAGGCGGGCCGCGTGGAATGGTCAGGCCGCTATCTTGTGAACCCTTGGAATGAGCAAGGTCTGATCGACCTTCGAGCCTATCCCCGCTTTGAGGCTTACCTTCGGCCGCACTACGATCTTCTCACCAGCAGGCACACCGCAAAGGAGCGCCCATTGCAATGGCACAAGACCATTGACCGTGTCAACTTGCGCCTCTTTGCGAAGGAGAAACTCTACATTGCTGACATTAAAGACCGGCTGCTGCCGACACTCGACCTCGGTCGAACTTATCCCCAGCACAATCTTTATTGGATCACCTCGGATACGTGGGATTTGCGCGTACTTGGCGGACTGCTCATGTCGGCGGTTGGGGAGTTTTTCATTCATTGTTACGGTGTGCGGATGCGGGGCGGGTTCCTGCGCTTTCAGGCTCAGTACCTCCGTCGAATCCGGGTGCCGGCCCCGGAGAACATCACTGACGAACTTGCGGAGACTCTGCGCAGGGCTTTTGACACGCAAGATTTCGCGCTCGCCACGCGGGCAGCCTTGGAGGCCTACCAGATTGATTCTCTCCCACTATGACCAAGTCAGCAGAAACAGAGCTCTTTCACAAGGCCATCAAACATTGGTGGGGTTCGAAAAGATCGGCAAAGTCCAAAAAGGCCCAGGGCGGTACCCGCGATGCGAATCTCCATGGCAAAACCATGGATGGCTTTGCCAAGACCATTCAAGATTTTCTGATCGGGTTAGGCGTAAAGCCGGAGCACATCTTTGCCAGCGGCCATCTTTCCACGATGCCTTCGATCCTGCCGTCCTATTTTCGGCCATCCAAGAACTGGGATTTGATCGTGTTGGCAAACAGCCGCTTTCATCCCGCCAAAGGTGATGCGGGCGGCCCCGTGCTCCATGCCGCAGTGGAGTTCAAATCGCAGGACAAGAGCATCGGCAACAATCAGAACAACCGGCTTGAAGAGAGTATCGGCAATGCCCACGATTTCTGGGCCACTTATGGTCACTCTGGCTTTGAACGCCAGCAGCCGCGCCCGTGGCTCGGTTATCTCTTTGTCGGGAAGTACGAGCCGGACTCGGACGGAAAGCCCGTCGAAATCAGGCAACCTCATTTTCTCACCATGCCGCCGTTTAGAGCGAATGGGAGTGATGAAGTCGAGAAGTTCAAAGGGCCGTCGTACGCCGAACGCTACAAGATTTTCATGAAGCAAAGCGTGGGCGCCCGTCTTTACGATGCCGGCGCCTTCATCGTCACCGACGAGTCAATTAGCAAAAAGAAGACAAATCACCGAATCCTTCTACCGGAATTTGGTCCTGCCAATTTTCTCAGAAGCCTCAAGGCACAGATTCTCGCTCATTATCCTGGCGCCAGAGTGCAACCCGGTTCGATCGCCTCATTGATTTAGGCCGCTGCTTCGAGGCGTGGTGTGGTGGCGGTTCGGGGAGTGACGGGTGGTTCAGCGGGGGAGTTTTTTTGGTGCGGGCTTGGTGGGGGCGGTGGGGAGAGGATTGACGATTGATGGTTGAAGATTGCGGATTGAAGGAGGTGGTGTGACCTAGGGGCGGATAGGGAGAAGTGGGCGCTGGGGAGGGAGGGGAGCGGATTGACGATTGCTGATTGATGAGTGCCGATTGTTGAAGAGGGGGGAAGGAGAGGGGAAAGACCTTGTATGTGGGGGGAAACGGGCGGATGGTGCGGGTCTGATGCTCGAGGATAAGGCGATGCCTTTGGAAACGGGATCTCTCCAGGTGGGCGGGCTGGTTTCTGGTGTCCGAGGTTCGGCATTTCCGATTGTGGGCGCGGGGGCTTCGGCGGGGGGATTGGAGGCGCTGACGCAACTGCTGACGGCGCTGCCGGCGAATACGGGCATGGGGTTTGTGATTGTGCAGCACCTGGCGCCGACGCGGCAGAGTGATCTGACGAAAATCCTGTCGCGAGCGACGAAGATGCCGGTGTGCGAGGTGGGTGAGGACTGCGGTGAGCTGAAGGTGGAGCCTAACCATGTGTATGTCATCCCACCGGGACAGGACATGATCATCAAGGGCCGCAAGCTGAAGCTGCTGCCGCAGGAGAGGCATCCGCTGCACCGGGGGATCGACCAGTTTTTTCAATCGCTGGCGGAGGATTGCGGGCATCTGGCGATCGGGGTGGTGCTGTCCGGCAATGCGAGTGACGGCACGCTGGGATTGGAGGCGATCAAGGGCGCTGGCGGCATCACCTTTGCGCAGGACAAGAGCGCGCAGCATGAGAGCATGCCACGCAGTGCGGAGGCCTCGGGATGCGTGGATTTTGTGCTGTCGCCGGAAGGGATCGCGCGGGAGATCACCCACATATCACAGCATACGCATGTGGCGCCGGAAACGCCGGGCGGCGCGACGGAGGGCCTGACGCATGCGCGGATCACGCAGATCGTGCAGCGGGCCACGGGGGTGGACTTCACGCACTATAAGTTGAACACGCTGCACCGCCGCATCACGCGGCGGATGCTGCTGCACAACGTGGAGACGCTGCCGGATTATGAGGAGTATCTCAAGGACACGCCGAAAGAGGCGCAGGCGTTGTTTCAGGACATTCTGATCAATGTGACGAGCTTTTTTCGCGATCCGGAAACCTTTGAGGTGCTGGCGCGCGAGATCTTCCCGAAGCTGCTGAAGGGGCGCTCCCGCACCGAGCCCGTCCGCATCTGGACGCTGGCCTGCTCCACGGGTGAGGAGGCGTATTCGCTGGCGATGATTTACGCGGAGGCGGCGGAGGCGGCGGGCAGCCTGGCGCCTTTGCAGATTTTTGCCACGGACCTGAACAGCGTCAGCATCGGCAAGGCGCGCACGGGCTTGTATTCCAGGAGCATCACGCAGACGGTATCGCCGGAGCGTTTGTGCCGGTTCTTCACGGAGGAGACGGCGGGCTATCGCGTCATCAAGTCGCTCCGCGAGCAGTGTGTGTTTTCACGGCATGACGTGCTGACTGATCCGCCGTTTTCGCAGGTGGACCTGGTATCATGCCGGAATATGCTGATTTACATGGAGCCGGTGTTGCAGCTCAAGATCATGCCGCTGCTGCACTACGCGCTGAAGCCGGGTGGTTATCTTTTGTTAGGCGGTTCGGAGACGGCGGGCACCTCGAGGACGCTCTTTGAAATCGAGAATGCGCGCCATAAGATTTACTCCCGGCGTCCGGGCGCCAGTCCCCTGCGTTCGCACATCCGGGCACAGGCCAGCGCGGTGGGCAGCAGTCCTTTTCCTTTAATCATGACCAACTCCCGCGAACTGCCACCGGAGGGTCTGCCGAAGGAAGCGGAGCGTATCCTCCTAACCAAATATGTGCCGCCGGGTGTGGTCATTTCCGAGGGCCTGGACATCGTGCAATTCCGGGGTGAGACGGGCGCGTATCTGGCCCCCGCTGCCGGTGTGCCGAGCCTGAACCTGCTGAAGATGCTGCGCGAGGGGCTGCTCTTTGGCGTGCGGGCGGCGATTTTGCGGGCGACGGAAACCGGGGGTCCGACACGGGAGGAAGGCCTGCGGGTGAAGGGGGAGAACGGGTTTCACGATCTGGCGGTGGATGTGATCCCGATCAAGTCGGGGGCGGCGAAGGATCGCGGTTTCCTGATTCTCTTTGATGAAGGCGGAGCGGCTCCGGTGATGGCGGCCCCGGCTGCCGCGCCGGGTGAGGAGGATGAATTGTCCCGCCTGACGAAGGAACTGGCGGCGACGCGCGAGTACCTGCATTCGATCATCGACCAGCAGGAAATCGTCAATGGGGAGCTGCAATCAGCCAATGAAGAGGCGCAGTCCGCGAATGAGGAACTGCAGAGCGTTAACGAAGAGATGGAGACTTCCCGGGAGGAGGCGCAGTCCAGCAATGAGGAGCTGGCGACGGTCAATGAGGAGCTGAACAACCGGAATTTTGAACTCAACCGGTTGAACGAAGCCCTGCGGCTGGCGGGTGAGTATGCCGAGAGCATCGTGGCGAGCGTGCGCAGCCCGCTGGTGGTGCTGGATGCGGCGCTGCGGGTAAAGACGGCGAGCGCGGCTTTTTATGAAACGTTTTTGGTTACGCCGGCGAAGACGGAAGGGCGGCTGATCTACGACCTGGGCAATGGGCAATGGAACATCCCGGCGCTGCGCCGGCTGCTGGAGGAGCTGCTGCCGCAGGAGGAGCGCATTCACGACTTTGAGGTCAGGCATACGTTTGAGCAGATCGGTCCACGCATCATGATCCTCAATGCGCGGCGCCTGAAGGCGGCGGTGGACAGCCAGCCGCTGATCGTGCTGGCGTTTGAAGATGTGACGGGCCGCCGCGCGCTGGAGGATTCGCTGATGGCGCGCGCCGCCGATCTGGTGCGGGCGGACCGCAGCAAGGATGAATTCCTGGCGATGCTCGCGCACGAGCTGCGCAATCCGCTGGCGCCGATGCGCAATGCCGCTGAGATCATGCGGACTCCAGGCGTGACGGAGGAGGCGTGCGAGCAATCGCATCAAATCTTCTCGCGGCAGATCGATAACATGAGCCGGATGATCGATGATCTGCTGGATGTGTCGCGGATCACGGAAGGCAAGATCGGGCTGCGCAAGCAGGTGGTGAGGCTGGATGCCATCTTTACTGCCGCTGAAAGCCTGGCCCGGCCAGGCATTGAACTCCGCGCCCAGACCTTTGCGGTGACGCTGCCCGAGGAGCCGATCTTCCTGAATGCGGACGCGACGCGGCTGGAGCAGATCTTTGGCAATCTGCTGGGCAATGCGCGGAAGTACAGCGACCCGGGCTGCCACATCACCTTGAGCGCTGAACGCGCGCCGGTGACGGAACACGATGAGCCTGAAGTCATTGTGCGGGTGCGGGATAACGGCATGGGCATCGCGGCGGAATTGTTGCCGCGCATTTTCGATCTCTTTGTGCAGTCCACCCGGGCGCTGGATCGCGCGCATGGCGGACTTGGCATCGGGTTGACGCTGGTGCAACGGCTGGTGAAGCTGCACGGCGGCAGTGTGGCGGCCCACAGTGGGGGCGCCGGTCTCGGCAGCGAATTCACGGTGCGGTTGCCGATCCTGCCGAGTCCGGTGGCGGTGGCAGTGACACCCGCGCCGGTGATGGTGCGGGAGACGCCACGGCGGATGCTGATTGTCGATGACAACGAAGATTCGGCGCGCAGCATGGCAATGCTGCAACGCCTGCGCGGCCACGATACGCGGGTGGCTTTCACCGGTCCGGCGGCGGTCACCGCGGCGGAGGAGTTTGCGCCGGAAGTGGTGCTGCTGGACATCGGCCTGCCAGGAATGAACGGCTTTGAAGTGGTCCGCTGCCTGCGGGCGATGCCGGCGCTGGCGAATGCCTTTTTAGTGGGGATGAGCGGCTACGGCAGCGACGAAGACCGGGTGCTGGCGCGGGAGGCGGGTTTTGACGAATATTTGGTTAAACCGGTGGACACGAAGCTGCTGCGGTCCTGGCTGCAGAATGGGATTGAGCGGGTGAGGTAGGGGGGGTGGGGAACGGTGGGCGGTGCTCAGTGCTCAGTGCTCAGTGCTCAGT
>JAXMIV010000269.1:0-7288 GCA_034377045.1 Prosthecobacter sp.
CTCATCATGTGGGCACCGAATGTCCTGTTCATGGGGATCGGTGGCTGGCTGTTTTATCGGCTGAACCGGAAGTAGGGGGGAGATCAGGGATTTGGTGAAACTGCTTTGAAGTCTAGTTCTCCGGCACAAAGTCCGCCACATCTCGATGCACGGTTGAGAGGCCCTTGTCCATGGTCGCAAGCTTTCCACCTCGCCGCCTGGCTAGTTCGGCCAGCCAAGCATCCGTCACTTGGCGATGCCCGGTCAGTCCTTGATGGCTCACGCCATCGTAGCTGCAACCGTCGTCCCAAAACTCATGACCGGCCATGCTCCTTAGCAGACGCAGGGTCGCCCAAGCCGCCGAAGCCGATGAATCCGCGGCAGACATCATGTGCATTCGCAGCAAGGTTCCCTCGGTGATGGCACAGGTCACGAAATCCCGCTGGGTGGCGTAGAACCACGTTAGTGCTCGTTGGTGATGTACATGGGTGTCGATGGCGAGTGCTGTTAGTACATTGCCATCAAGGAGCCACGCCATGAGCTTGTAGGGGAAAGTTAGGCCTCGTCTTCTAGTCCGGCCACGTCTTCCGCAGTGATGGGCCGTACGCCATGAACCAGCGGAAACCGGATCGTCCCATTGCCGCCAGTGCGCTCTTTCCCGCCACCGCCAAATCCAGATATTAAGACCAGCCTGCTCACAGCGCTACCAAGGGAGCAATGCGTCTGTTCAGCGAACGCCTTGGCAACGGCATACGCCTCGTCATCGAGTTGGATCGCAAGTGGCATAGCTGGATTATCTCACTCCGGGAAGGGTTGTCAACGCATGTGCGGCGTAGCGTTGCGAGTACGATCGGGGAAGGGCCGCTTCAAATCAAGCCATCCCGCAAGCGTACTATTCGCCGCTTCTCCCCGGCTCGCGTGTGCCGGTACCTTTGGGTTGCTTCTTCAAGCTGTCGCCGAGTTCAGCGCGCATCGTGGCGGCGTGGGTTTGGAGTTGGGTGACGATGTCGGGGTTTTGGATGGCGAGGTTTTTGGATTCGCTGGCGTCGGTGTAGAGATCGTAGAGTTCGGGTTCGGCGATTTTTTGGTTCCCGTATTTGGCGGGGATGCCGCCTTTGGCTTTGGGTTGGTCGCCTAACGTACGATACGCATGTGGAAGCTGGAGTTTCCAGCGGCCGTCGCCGGAGGTGATGGCCTGGAGTTCGTTTTGCTGGTAGTAGAAGGCGTAGAAGTCGTGAGGGTTTTTGGCGCCGGATTCGCCAACGATGAGGGGCCAGACGTTCTTGCCGTCGATGGGGTGATCGGGAAGCTTGGCGCCGATGACGCCGGCGATGGTGGGCAGAAGGTCGATGGTCATGAGCATGGCATCGCTGGTGGTGCCGGCGGGGAGTTTGTTAGGCCAGCGCATGATGCCGGTGACACGGGTGCCGCCTTCCCAGCAGGTGCCCTTGCCTTCGCGGAGAGATCCAGCGGACCCGGCGTGTTCGCCATAACTGAGCCAGGGGCCGTTGTCGGAGGTGAAGATGACCCAGGTGTTGTCCTCGAGACCGTTCTTCTTGAGCGTATCCATAACCTGGCCAACGGACCAGTCGACTTCGAGCATCACATCGGCAAAGAGTCCCTTGCCGGATTTGCCTCTGAATTTGTCGCTCACATAAAGAGGCACGTGGACCATCGAATGGGCCAGGTAGAGGAAGAAAGGTTTGTCCTTGCTGCGCTCGATGAAGTCGACGGCGCGCGTGGTGTAATCGGTGGTTAGGTGATTCTGGTCTTCACCGGTGACATCATCATCGACAATGCGCTCGTTTTCAAACATCACGAGATTTGGGTAGTTGCCGGGTTTCGCTTCGGGGTGGTGCGGCCACATGTCGTTGGAGTAGGGCAGGCCGTAGTATTGGTCGAAACCATGACGGGTGGGCAGAAATGGGGGCAGGTGGCCAAGGTGCCATTTGCCGATGGCGGCGGTGGCGTAGCCTTTTTGCTTCACGACCTCGGCGATGGTCATTTCACTGGCGTTGATGCCGTGGGTGGACTTGGGGGAGAGCGCGCCGTGGATGCCGAGGCGGTTGGGATAACAGCCGGTTAGGAGACCGGTACGTGAGGCGGAACAGACCGGTTGGGCGACGTGGAAGTTGGTGAACTTGCGGCCTTCCTGGGCGAGGTGGTCGATGTTGGGCGTCTGATAGCCTTGGGCACCGAAGCAACTGACATCGGCATAGCCCATGTCATCCATGAAGATGATGACAATGTTGGGTGTCGTGGGTGCGGCGTGGCCGAGGAAGCTGGAGAGGGCCAGGGAGAGGAGGCAGAGCAGGGGGCGCATGTTGCGATGAACGTGACGGACCGTGGCGTTGTGTCAGATTTTGCTGCGTCCGCGGATAAAAACATGGTCGACAGTCGCCCTTTGTCATTAACATCATCCCATGTCGAACCTGCCCCGCGTCTTCCTGCTGTTGCTTTTGCTGCCGCTCTCCGCCAGAGCGCAAGTGCCGCTGAAGCATATTGTGTTTGGCTCGTGCCTCAATGTCACGGAGCACCCGATGCTGGATCACACGCTGACGCTGCTGATGGATTTGTTTATCTTCATGGGCGACAACATCTATGCCGACACGGCTGATATGGCGGTGATGCGGGCGAAGTATGCGCGGCTGAAGGAGAGCCGGTTTTTCAAAGGGTTGCGGGCGAAGGCGTCTATCCTGGCTACATGGGATGACCACGACTATGGAGCGAATGATGGCGGTGCGGACTATTCAATGAGGCGCGAATCGAGAAGGAGTTTTGGGATTGGCTGGATGAGCCTGAGGGCTCGGCGTTGCGTCGGCAGGAAGGGGTTTATCAGGCGCGGGTGTTTGGGCCCGAGGGAAAGCGGACGCAGGTGATCATGCTGGATACGCGTTACTTTCGCAGCCCGCTGAAGCAGGTGCCGAAGGAGCAGGCGATGGTGGGCGGCCCGTCCGTGCCCACGGATGATACCAGCACGACAGTGCTGGGAGCGGCGCAGTGGGAGTGGCTGAAAGGGGCGCTCAAGCAGCCGGCGGAACTGCGGCTGATCGTCAGCAGCATTCAGTTCGCGGCCGCGGCGAGCGGCAGCGAGAGCTGGGCCAATTTTCCGCATGAGCAGCGGCGCCTGGTGGACTTGATCCGGGAGACGAAGGCCCAGGGGGTGCTCTTCGTGAGCGGGGACCGGCACTGGTGCGAGTTGTCGAGCCTAACCAAGGATGTGCCGTACACGCTCTATGATCTGACGGCGAGTTCGATGACGCAGATTCACAAGCGGGGGACGCCGACGCCGAACGGGAATCGGATTTTACCGAAGACGGTTCATTTGCCGAATGTGGGGACGCTAGATGTGGATTGGCAGGCGGCGGATCCGGTGCTGACGTTGCGGATCGTGGATGTGGACGGGACGGTGCCGATTGAGAAGGTGGTGAGGTTGGGGGAGTTGAAGTGAGCTTTGCAGTCCTCGACTGACACGGGGTTGCAAACCCGTGGCTCCTTCACCACTCGCCGTCACGCTTGAATTTGCCGCGGGCGTTCTGACCGAACTGGCGGCCGGCGGCGGCGAGGTTTTCGATCACCTTGTCGAGAGGCAGGCCGTTGCTGCCGCGGGAGGCGGGAATGACCGTCTCACATTCATTGGTGTCCATGAAGCGCGCGGCATCGAGCAACGCCTTTTCATCCTCTTCAGGGATGGCCATGAAGCCGTGTTTGTCGGCGTGAATGAGCTGGCCGGGCTTGATCTTGCGGCCAAAGACTTCGACTTCGCAGCCCCAGCGGATGACGTGGACATGGGCGTGACCGACGCACATGCGCCGAGCGATCGCCTTAAAGCCGGCGTTGGTCATTTCATCGACATCGCGGATGGCGCCGTCCGTGATGGTGCCGACACAGCCGAGGGCGCGGTGGGCATTGCTGTTCACCTCGCCCCAGAAAGCGCCGATGGTGCGGGGTTTGTCGAGGTCCTGGACGATGACAATCTTCGG
Organism: Prosthecobacter sp.; assembly: GCA_034377045.1. Classification (GTDB taxonomy): domain Bacteria; phylum Verrucomicrobiota; class Verrucomicrobiia; order Verrucomicrobiales; family Verrucomicrobiaceae; genus Prosthecobacter. The sequence goes on from JAXMIV010000269.1 coordinate 3,963, forward strand.
CCCGGGCACACTGGCGACGTAGTGCCGGTACTCGGTCCAGGCATTGGGGTTGGCGTCGCGATGGGCCTTGTTGGAAGGCTCCACCACGACGGTGACGGCATAACCGACCATGGGGCCCATTTGCGGCATGAAGTCGCGGCTCTCCTCCAGATTAAAAGCATCCGCGGCGGGGTCGTGGCGGGTGATTTGCTCCCAGCCATTGTAGATGGTGGGGGTGTTCCAGCGCTTGAGTTGGAGGATCTCGGAGTGGGAGAGGGGCATGATGGGAAGGATGGGCAGGCGAGAACGGATGCAAAGAAGGCTTGCTTACTGGTCACCTTTGTTGACCAATGGAGACGTATGTCCAGCTCTTCGATGCCCCAGCGCACGTCCCTCGTCATGGAGACCGTTCGAGTCTTGCGTGAGGCGATCGTGGCGGGACGCTGGGCGGCACATCTGCCCGGGGAACGGCGTTTGTGCGAGGAATGGCGGATCAGCCGGCCCACCCTGCGGGCTGCGTTGTCGACTTTGGCGGCGGAAGGATTGATTAAAGTGGCGCAGGGCCGGCCCACGGAGGTGCTGGCGGGCGGGGTGCGCCATGAGGAAAGTGGGGCGCCGGTCCTGACGGTGGGTCTGCTCAGCCCCGAGCCGCTGCACGCGATGCCACCCTTTGCGCTGTTGTGGCTGGATGAATTGCGGGGACAACTGGCGGCGGCGGGGCATTTATTGCAGGTTCACGTGGGGCGGTCGTGGTTCAACGGCAGAAATCCTGCGCGGGCGCTGGCTTCGCTCACGGCGGCGGCCCCGGCGGCGGTGTGGGTGCTGTATCGGTCCACGGAGGGCATGCAGCGGTGGTTTGAGGAGCAGCAGGTGCCGTGTGTGATCGTGGGCAGCCCGTTCGCGGGGATTCGGCTGCCGTCGGTTGATCGGGATTACCGGGCGGTGTGCCGGCATGCGGTGGGGGCGTTTTTGGCGCGCGGACATCTACGGCTGGGGCTCATCATCCAGGAGCCGCAATTTGCCGGGGATCGCGAGAGCGAGGCGGGCTTTCAGGAGGGGTTGAAGGCGGCATCGAGCGCGGAAGTCAGCGGCAGCCTGTTTCGCCACGACGGCACGCGGGCGGGGATTCTCAAGACCCTGGACACGCTTTTGCGGGCGCGATTGCGGCCGACGGCGCTGATTGTGGCCCGGTCAGCCTGCGCGCTGACGGTCTGTACGGGCCTCCTGCAGCGCGGGGTGCGGATTCCGCAGGAAATGGCGGTGATCTGCCGGGATGATGACCTCTATCTGGATGAGGTCGTGCCCAGCGTCGCCCGGTACAGCGTGCCGCCCTCGGTCTTCGCCAAGCAGATATTCCGGCTGGTGCAGCAGCCGGGGACGAAGCGGGATACGAAAGTGATGCCGGTGTTTTTGAAGCGGGAGTCGTTGCAGGCGTGAGCGGGCCGGGAACGGAGCTTGTGAAATTTTTCACAAATTCGGGTTGCTGTCTCTCACCCCGGTTTGATAATGCCGCTTCGCGCCTCCAAAACCCGCTATGCCTCAAACCGCCGCCAGCAGCTCGACCGCACCGCCGCCTGTGGACTTGGTGAATGTGCAGATCGACGGGACCTGGCACAAATTCCCCAAGGGAACGCGGATGATCGAAGCCTGCCGGACCGTGGGGAAGCTGGTGCCGCACTACTGCTATCACCCGAAGCTGTCCTCACCGGGCAATTGCCGCATGTGCCTGGTGGAAATGGGCATGCCGCCGCGTCCGGCGCCGGGCAAGGCAGCGGAAAAGGACGAGCAAGGCATGCCGACGATCAGTTGGCTGCCGCGGCCAGTGATTGCCTGCGCGAATACCGTGAGCGAGGGCCTGGGCATCCGCACGGAGTCGCTGCTGACCCAGGAGTGCCGCAAGGGCGTGATGGAGTTCCTCCTGATCAATCACCCGCTGGACTGCCCCATCTGCGATCAGGCGGGTGAGTGCCGCTTGCAGGAGTTTAGCGTCGAGCACGGCAAGGGCGAGAGCCGCTTCCGGGAAGAGAAGGTCAAGAAACCCAAGAACGTCGATATCGGCCCGCGAGTTCGCTTGGACGATGAACGCTGCATCATGTGCAGCCGCTGCATTCGGTTCACGGATGAAATCGCGGATGATCCGGTGCTCGGCTTCACGGAGCGCGGCAGCCACACGACACTGGCGGTGCACCCCGGGAAGCGCCTGGAAAACAATTACTCGCTGAACACGGTGGACATCTGTCCCGTGGGCGCGCTGACCTCGAATGATTTTCGCTTCCAAATGCGGGTGTGGTTCCTCAAGGAAGCCAACAGCATCTGCACCGGTTGCGGCCGTGGGTGCAACATGGAGATCGGCGCCCGTGGCGACGTGATCCACCGGCAGACACCGCGTGACAATAACGACGTCAATTCCTCCTGGATGTGCGACCAGGGCCGGCTCGACTACCATTTCGTCAACAGTGAGTTTCGCCTAACCGATCCCATGATCAAGAGGAACGGCAGGCACGAAGTCACCCCATGGAAGAGTGCCCTGCGGGCGGTGGCCGAAGGCGTGAGCGGCGTGGCGGGGGATGAGATTGCGATCATCGCCTCGGCGCGAATGACGAACGAAGAGTTGTTTTTTGTGAAGCATCTCGCGGCGATACTTGGCGCGACGCATGTCGACGTGATTCCGCGCACCGGCGGCGGTGATAACTACCTGCGCTCAGACGATTTGAATCCCAACAGCAATGGTGTGCGCCAGATCCTCGGCGTCGAGCCGGGATCGAAGCTGGCGGGCATTCGGGAGCGGCTGGCGGCTGGCAAGTTTAAGGCGGTGCTCGCACTGGGCGAAAATTTGCTCAAGGCGGGATTCGAATTGGCAGACCTCAGCAAGGTGCCGTTCCTGGTGAATCTGCACATTCTGGCAAACGCCAGTGCGGAGCTCTCTCATGTGGTGCTGCCGGGCGATGCGTATGCGGAGAAGCGCGGCAGCATGATCAATGCGACGGGCCGTCTGCAACGGCTGCAGAAAGCTGTGAAACAGCCCGGCAATGCGCGCGATACCTGGGAGATCCTGCGAGATCTGGTGGTCGCCTGCGGTGGCGCCAACGGACTCTACACGATTGAAGATGTCTTCAATCGTCTGGCGGCGGAAGTGAAGGCTCTCGAGGGGCTGACCTTTGCGAAGATCGGCGACCTGGGCGTGCCGGTACTCGAGACTAAAGAGAAAGTGCCGCTGCTGGAACGGGAAAAGGAACGCCGTGCCAAAGGCATCATCGTTGGATAAGCGACCATGACACACCTTCTCGCCAACATCGATCTAACCTTCGTCATCATCTCGGTGGCGAAGATCATCTTTTTGACCTTCC
>JAXMIV010000270.1:0-2897 GCA_034377045.1 Prosthecobacter sp.
CCGATGAATCCGGCGCCGCCCGTGACCAGGATGCGGCTGTCAGGTGATTTAAGCATGCCTAGGCGGTAACCGGGGAAAAGCCCGGCTTCAAGCGGCTCTTGGAGCTCTGGGCGTGCGTCCGTATGGATGAATAATACCAGAGCTTTCCGCCAAACCCATTGCCGGGGCGGGCATTTGCTCTTAGAAACGGGGCGTCGTTCATGGTTTTTCGTCTCCCGTCGCTATTCCTCTGCCTGTCGCTCCTGATGGCTTCAGTCAGTGGTTCCCGCGTCTTCGCTCAGCAACCCCTGGGCGGGGCGGTGGATACGAGTTTTAGCGGTGACGGCCAAGCGTCAGTGATGCTGCCGGGATTTACCAGTCCGGGGTCCGTGTTGGCGGTACAGGCAGACGGAAAGATCGTAGCTGCGGGTCAGGCTTGGGACGGGCTGACATGTTATCGGCTGATGCTGACACGTTTCTTGGGAGATGGCTCGCTGGACACCAGCTTTGGTGTTGGCGGCGTGGTCACGTACGGGCCGGAGCGCGCCCAGGCTTATGCCGTGCGTGATATGAAACTGCTGGCCGACGGCAAAATATTGGTGGCGCTAACGACCGCCGAGAATTCTATCATCGTTCGCTATCTCGAGACCGGCGAGTTGGATCCGTCCTTCACCGTGGTGAAGATCCCGGTGGGCACCGGATCGTTTGGCCCCATGGCGGTCCAGTCCGACGGCAAGATCTTGCTGAGGGACAGCGAGAAGGTAATGCGGTTATTGGCGAACGGCTCGGTCGATACGAGTTTTGCGAGTTCAGGGACGCTGGCGGTTCCTTCCGGATTCACCGTCCGCTGCGTTTTGCCGCTGCCGGACGGGCGCATCTTGTACGGTGGCAGGAAGGAAGACGGCCAGAATGGCTATGTGGGGTGTGTCTCGTCCGCGGGCGCGGCCATAACCGCCTTCGGGACCAGCGGTCGTGCGATGATACCGTTCACGACATTCGGCGGTGGGATCGTTATTGATATGGCGCTGGATGGAGCAGGCAATATCGCGGTAGCTGCGAGCTCGGGTTATGACAGCACTGACGTGAATGTGGCCCGCCTCTCTTCGGCGGGCGTGCTGGACACCAGTTTTTCCGCCGATGGCATCGTGCGCATCAATAGCTTTGGTACCTTGAACGGTGTGGTGGTACAGGCGGATGGCCGTCCTATTATGTGGGGATATCAGGGAGCGAATTTGGTCATGCGCCGATTCTTGTGGAATGGCGACAACGATCTGAGCTTTGACGGTGATGGACTCCGGACTGTTAGCGGTACTGGCGCCAAGGCGGGAATGGCTCTCCAGACGGATGGCAAGCTGCTGGCCACCACCTTGGCCATAGGAACCAATCCGTTCAAGGCACTGGCCGTGAGCCGCTACCATCCAGGGGCAACTCTGCCGATGCCCGTCATCACCATTTCGCAAGATCCGGTCGGCCAAACGGTGAACTTGGGCGCAACAGTAACGTTTGTGGTCGAGGCGGAGAGCACGGCCCCGGCGACCTTTGTTTGGTACCGGGGCATCGATGAACTAGCACGTGGCGGCAGCAAGACTTTCGTAATGACCAATGCGCAGACCAGCCACGAGGGCGATTACCGGGTTGAGATCCTGTCCCTCAACACGCGGAAATCGAGCGCGCCGGCGACGTTGAAGGTCGTTAGCCCGCCGGTGGTCACCAGTACCAATTCGCCCTCAGCGGATGGTCTGCTGGGTGGGCAATGGACGGCCAATGTATCTTTGAGCGGTAGAACCCCTGTCACTTGCAAGTGGTATCACGGGGAGGACTTGGTGAAGACCCAGACCGGAGCACTCACGGGTACCTTCTTAACCCTGAACCCGCTGACGGCCAACGACACGGGAAACTATTGGGTCGAGGTCTCCAATGCCGACGGCACGATCAAAAGCCGGGATTTTCCGCTAACGGTTATGCCTGACCCTTGGGCCAGGAATCTCCAATCTTCCGTGATGGTGGGTACGGGTGAGGCTCTGATGCTCTATGCCCGTGTTGGCAGTTCGACCGATTATCGGGTGCAGTGGCATCGCAATGGGATTGCCATTCTGGATGCGCGGGAACAGCAGTTCGACGTCAGTTCGGCCAAGTTGAGTGACGCTGGAACCTACATCATGCGGCTTCGTTCGCTCGTCGGTGTGGCCGAAGGGTCGCCGATCGAGGTGGCAGTGGTGGATATCAATCCTGCGCGGTGGGTCGTCGCCGCTGGCCAAATGTTCCGTTTGGAAGCGAAGGCGGCGGGTCCCGGCTTAAGCTTCGAATGGTGGAAGGACGGTCAACAGGTGGTGGCGAGCGAACGAGTCAATGGCATCAATACGGCCGTGCTTTCCTTCAGTTCACTGGAAGCCGGAGATGCAGGCGCCTATCAGTGTTTGGTGCGCGCTTTGGGCGGAGAAAGAATGACGGGTGTTCAAACCCTGGTCGTTCCGGTCGCCGTGCCGACTTTGGCGGCATTGACATTCCCGGCGGCCCAGATCGGGCTGCGCTACGAGCATACGGTGCCGTTGCTGCCTGAAACCAGTCACCTGGAGATCACCGGCCTCCCGGCAGGCTTTCGCTACTCAATGGCAGACCGCCGGTTGACGGGCACGCCTACGAAGCCGGGAACTTTTCCATTGAAGATCGTGGCGGTGAACCCCTGGGGCAAATCGGCGCCGCTAACCGTGCCCTTCGTGGTCCTTCCGTTGCCGGCGGGTTTTACCGGTCGATTTCATGGAAGTATCGGCAGCTACGAAAGCCTTGGCGCCATGGACTTGAATGTCACTCCCAACGGCACCGACACCGGCAAGGTGGAACTGCTGAGCACCACTCGAAACCGGCTGGTGACCTGGCCTTTCACAGGAGCGTTCACCGTTGACAACGGGCCTGCGGGC
>JAXMIV010000271.1:0-2764 GCA_034377045.1 Prosthecobacter sp.
TGGTGGTGGCTCGCTGATTTTTCCGCGCGGTGACGGAACCGGCGAGGTGCACCGCACCACCGTAGAGCAGGAACTTTTCCGTCAGTGTGGTCTTGCCCGCGTCCGGGTGCGAAATGATGGCGAAAGTGCGCCGCCGCGCGATTTCTCGCGCCGTCTGTTCGGGAGTGAGAGTTGATTGATTTTCGAGAAGAGTTTCAGACATGGTCCGGGTGGATGGTGTGGTGGATGCAGGCGCGTTGCGCGTGGGTGCGGCACAGGCGTGCGATGAATGCACGACTGCGATGGAAAAGGTCCCGAGTGGGACTTTGCGGAACCTACGGTGGAGTGAGAGCCGCTTCCACAGCACGCAAGGGCGAGGCCCCCGTGTCCTTCCCGACAGCAGCCGCGCCGAAGCCCACAGCACCCGCGTCAATGTGTGCAATGCCATTCCGCGAAGCGGCAGCAGGAGCTAAATGATGGTTCAGTTTCATTAGGAATGAGCACCAAGCAAGCCTGAACCGGCGGCGCCACCGCCCGAGTGGGCGGCGGTTAAGGTGCAGCCGAAATAAAGGCATAGGACGGCGAAAAGGCAAGAGCGCAGATGAACGATGGCGCTGGGCGGCAGTCGACCAGCTCCTCGCGGACGGGTTCATGAGACGGTCGTTCAAGCAGTCAGCGGTTGGTGGGCCAACCAGATTCCGGGTGCTGTCGCGATTAAATGCCATCAGCCTTGCAACGGTGGCGTATCGGAGAAACTCCGGGCCGCACTGCATGCAAAGGTTTGTGTGGGATTTATCTGCGCCAAGCGATCGACGCGATCCCCAGCTCGCTTGGAGCGCGCGGCGATGAAGACAGCGCGGGTGAGCAATTCCTGTCGGGTGAACTCGGGGTAGCGCGCGAGGATTTCCGGCGTGAGCCGGTCGCGGCCCTGCTCGGGGGAAGTCTCGTTTGCTTCCCACAGCTCGATGTGGAAGTGGCGCTCGACAACGCCGCGCAGTTCGCCCAAGCGGATGCGGTTTTGGGTTCGTGCGATCCAGGCGTGCTTTTCCGGGTCAAATCGGACATGTGCCCAATCGACGACTTCGGCCTGCTCGGTGCTGCCATCCATCTCGGAGACGGTGCGGGGGCGCCTATGGTGACCATGCCAGCAGTAAAAATTGGGGTGGCGGAAGAGGATTACGCCACCCGGGCGAAGGAGACGGGCGAATTGTTCGAATTCGGCTTCGATCTGCATGAGATGCTCGGTGACATTGTGCATGACGAGGACGTCAAAAGAGGACGGTTCGCGCGCGGCGAGATTGCCAGCGAAGGCGCGCTCGTAGCGCAGCGCCGGGTGGCGCTGCATGAGTGCGCGCAAGGTTAAGTGGGTTGGTACTTTCCGGCCCCAAGTAGAGCGACTGTCCTTGAAGAGGTTGCTGTCAAGATCCAGCGCGGGCTCGATCCCGGTATAGGACCGGGCACCGGCCGCTAGGAAACCAAGGCCTTGCAGGTTTCGTCCGCAACCGACATCGAGCACGTCGGCGTCCCGCAACCAGGACCGGAGGCGCTGGGGCCAGGCCGTATCGCCGCGACGAGCAGCGAAATTAACGTCGCGCAGGGCGACGGCGTCGCGCCAGCAGCCGCGACGCAAATGGGATGAAAACCAGCCCAGAGTGGGAGGTATTATGGTACGGGCGAAAGATTTTAGACTTATGCTAGGTTCGGAAGGAGAAGCAAGGTGATGCGCTACTCCCGGTCGGCTTCGCGCTTCTGGACGAAAGATTGAGAGGAATCCGCGGCTATGGTTGTCGATGACAGACCCTGGATCGAAGGCTTCGGGCATCATCACGCCAAGTTCCGTGTGGCATTCACGAGGGGGTTTCGGGACGATGGGGTGTTTTGCTGACAAAAGGTTTGGCGGCTTTCCCAGGTTGAGAGCCGCGCTTAGCCGGCATTGATTGAGCAGAGCAATGATGTCGGCCGGCCATTGGACCTTCTTGTGGTCGGGAGAAACGCGGAGTGCGACCAGGGAGGTGCCGCGGATGCGGCGCAGCGGCATATCCAAATCTCGGCGCAGGCGGTCCAGCGCCTCAGTCACTCCCGGCCGGATGCCGTAGTCATGCCAAACGATGACCCCGCCGATGCGGGCGGCTATCAACGCATCAGCGCTCCCAAGCAGCGCGTATTCCAGCGCATGCGAGCCATCGACAACGAGGAGATCGACCGCGTCGCGATACTCTTCCCACGGAAACGTGGCCGAATCGCCGAGATGCTGTGTGATCGCTGCCATGTTCGACCCATGCTGTTGCTGGATGGTACGATAGCGAACACCTGACGTGCGCTTCCTCACCCTGTGAGCTTCCCCGCGCGCGACCCCCAGAAAATCTGCGTCGGTATCCGGCAGATCGAGGGTATGAACGATGGCAGACACCGGAGCGGCGAGCGCCAGATTTGCTGTGGTTCGCCCGTCGAAGGTTCCGATTTCAAAAATGCGTCCGCCCATGGGCACCGCCGCGGCGAAAGCGCTGAGGACAGCGAGTTCACCCTTGTGAACGTTGCCGTTCCGCTTTTCCCGCGCCACCACGGCGACGCGCCGGGCGGGTGTCCAATCGCGCCAGGTCGAAGCGGGGAGCGTCATCGGTTGCTCGTGACGACTGGTCGTGCCGCGGAGCGCGCGCTTCCACCGGCGGGCATGACTGCTGATTTCCCCCATGCTCGGATAAACGTGAAGCAGCAGAGTGCCCACTAGGAACGCCCACATCAGGCTTCGCCTGCTGGAATGGTCCCATCGGTCGCGATCATAAGT
>JAXMIV010000272.1:0-2961 GCA_034377045.1 Prosthecobacter sp.
CCCTCGTACTTCCGTACGGTGAGCCATTCGGTGATCTTATGGAAGTCCAGCTTGCCGGTGCCCATCTGCGCCCACGGCTCGGGTCCGTTGCCGCTGAAGTCCTTGTAATGAATGTGGTTCACCAGGTGGCCCCACTTCGTCATCGTCTCAATCACGTCCATGCCGCCGCGGGCAATGTGGCCCACGTCAGGCGTCCAACCCGTGACCGTGGGGTCGAGGCTGTTGAGCACCACGTCATAGTCTTCCTGCGTGCGCACCACCGAGGGCGGCGGGCTGTTCGGGTGGAAGGAGCAGACGAGCCCGGCATCGACCGCGCGCTTCGACACGGCGTTGACGTTCTTCGCCAGGTTCATGCGGCGGTCATTGAGGTTCTTGCGGCCGGTCGGCAGCGGCACGGTGCCCAGCTTCGCGCCGGGGAAATGCTTCAGCGTCGCGATCGCGTAGTCAGCCGCGGCGCGCTCGGTCGCATTCTCCTTTTCGTCGTTCCAGGGGCAGACGAGGGCCAGGCCGGCCAGCTTCATATTGTACTGATCCAGCGCGGCCTTGAGGCGGGCCGGATCTTTGAAATCACCCAGCCAGTAGGTGGGATACGGGTCCGCCACCAACACCATTGGTTCGATGCTGGTGAAGCCGGATTCCGCGGCGACCTTGATCATGTGATCGAGCTTGTTGTCGTAGCCGGCGCCGTAGCCCTGCATGAACCAGGTGTAGACTTGCGAGCCGAATTGGATTTTGGCCATGGTTATTGGAGTGTGAGGTAGAAGAGTGCAAAAAACGCGCACCCTGTTCCGGCGCGCGCCCGCTATTGGAAACGACAGCCCGCCGCCTGTCCAGTCCCGAACTGCCCGGTTTCGCCGCTTTTTCTCCTTTTTCTCGCAGGCCTTTGCCCGTATGCCTTGGGCCGCCATGCCTCCCGATGAAATCCACCTCCGCGGTCTCGATCTCCCCACCCGCATCGGTGTGCCGGAGGAAGAACGCGCCGGCTGGCAGACCCTCCAGGCGGATGTCACCCTGCGTTTAGCAACCCGCTTCGAATCCTGTGCCGAGGACCTCACCCGCACCATCGACTACGCCGCCGTGGCCGCCCGATTGCGCACCCTCGCCGCCGACTGCCCCCGGAAGCTCCTGGAAACCCTGGCCGCCGAGATCAGCGCCTGCCTCCTGGCCGAATTCGCCGCCGCCTCCGTCACCGTCGAACTGCGCAAACGCATCCTCCCCGGCACCGACTGGGTCGCAGTGCGCGTGACCCGCCCCTAACGTACCTTGGCTCTCCAGAGCCGAGCCGTTCCCCACCGACGGACCTCCCCCCCTGGAAAGTAAATGCCTCACCCGCCCCTCCGATGGGCAGGGCGGATAAGCCCCCGAGATACGATTCAGATGCGCCCCTTTCGCACCTTCCGCGCGGCCCCCGCCCCCCCAACCAATCTCTCTCCGTCGTGCAACAAATGCTTGTTTCTCCAGCGGATGAATGTTTTTCTAGCCTTACACCCTCCCCAGCCTGATTATGGCAACGGCCATCATGGAGACCATCAAAGACCCGGCGAAAGAGCCGACGGCCCCCATCACTAGCGCAGCCGAAGACCGCGTGCTGGTGGAGCGTGCCCAGGCGGGAGACACCCGCGCCTTTGACGAATTGGTGCGGAAATACACCCCCAAACTCTACGGACTGGTCTACAACATGACCTCCAACCGCGAGGACACCGCCGACCTGCTACAGGAGGTTTTCGCCAAGGCCTACCGGTCCCTGAAGCGGTTCATGGGCAAATCGTCCTTTTACACCTGGATCTACTCGATCGCGGTGAATATGACCCTGAATTTCCTTAAGAAGAGGAATAGGCACCCCAAAATCAGCCTGGATGACGTGGATTCTGGCATCGAAAATGATCCCGATTTCATCAAAATCACCACCGCGCACCGGGATACGGTCCGGGAAGTGAATATCCATGAGTTACAAAAAAGGTTGAACGCTGCAATGATGAAGCTGTCTGAGGACCACCGGACGGTAGTGACGCTCTATGATATCCAGGGACTTCAGCACAATGAGATCAGCAAGATTCTCGGCGTGTCGGAAGGAACCGTGAGATCCCGGCTTTTCTACGCCCACCGCCAGTTGCAGACCTATCTAGAAGACTTCGTGAAATAATGTTACTTCCCTCAAGACTCCACTCCGAAAGCGTGTAACCACCAACGTCATGACCGAATTCCAAGACATCCAGCGCCTGATCCGGCTGAAGCGGTTTGAAAACCCCGGAGAGGACTTTGTGGAAGATTTTGTGAACCAATTCCGCGAACGCCAGCGGAGTGAAATGCTGCGGCAATCCGCCCGCGGCCTGCTCTGGGAACGCCTCACCACCTATTTTGAGCACCTCCTCGCCCCCAAATGGGTGACCGCCGCCGCCACCGCCGCCATCTGTCTCCTGGGCACCTGGGGCGCTCTGAGCTTCGTCGGTGGATCGCACTCGGACGGCCCGGCGCTCGCCGCCCTCCAGGCCCCGGAATCGGTAGGGCCTGCCCTGCAACCTTCCCTCGCCGTGGACAGCCCCCTGATCAAGGAAGCCGAAATGGCCCAGGGCCACCCCATCGAGATCGAAAATATCCTGCTCAGCCGCCATTTCGAAGGTGACCAGTCCCTGGAACCCCAGGTGGCCGGCGTCAGCGGCGCCGCCAACCCCACCTCCCCCGGCTTCTTCCCCGTGGTGGACTTTGGCCGCTAGGATCGCTGGAGGATAGGCGTCCCCGCCTGTCACCGGCATGAGGCTTCCATCCTTCATGTCCCATCATCGCCATTGGCGCTGATCAGTCGTCCTGATAGCCTGCCTCCCATGCGCGGATTGCTGCTAATCCTAAGTGTCCGCCAAGGAGTAGGCGCCCGCCTATTTCTGCGTCTGCACAGAGCAGGGGACTTGGTCACGGCAACTCAAAGCCCACTTCGCCAGACAGCAGTTCATTGCTCGGTGCACC
>JAXMIV010000273.1:0-4914 GCA_034377045.1 Prosthecobacter sp.
TTCGGTGATGGGGTTGGGATCGATCACGATCGCCTTGTTGCCGTCCTTGGCGGCGATTTTGATGGTGCCATCGACCACAAAGACCTCTTTCGGCGGCTCACCTTCCGTCCAGTCGTCCGCATTGAAGATGAACTTTTTCACTTCACCGGCGAAGCCGATGGAGGAAACAAGCAGCAAACTGGCAAGGACGGCTTTCATGGCTGAGATCAGGGGCAAAACGAAACAGACTCAGCGCACGGGTTCTTTCAGCAGCGCCAGGGCCTCGAGCGCGGAGGATTCCTCATGGACGATGGCGGCGAGGCTCCGCGCGATGGCGGGCGGATTGGCGTGCTGCCAAACATTGCGGCCGATGGCGACACCTGCCGCGCCGGCATCCATGGCGTCTTCCACCATTTTCAGCAGGCTGGCGTCATCGTTGACGGCGGCTCCACCCAGGATGATCACGGGCACAAAGCAGGACTCGACCACGCGGCGGAATTCACCGCGCTTGGTGTCCGTCGGATAGGGCACCTTCACGACATCGGCGCCCAGTTCCGCAGCCAAACGCGCGGCGAACAGAACGTTGTCCATGGTGTATTTATCGTTCTGACCCAGGCCATACGGCAGCGCTTCAAGGATGACGGGAACGTCGATGTCGAGGCTGGAGCGGATCAAGTCGGCGCATTCCTGGAAATTGACCTTCTCATAGAGGGACCAGGGATAAAGCATGTTCATGACCGCGTTGGCGCCCACGAGTTCGGCTTCCTCCGCGCCATACACATTGATGCTGCCGGCGCCTTCTCCAGTCATGCGGGTGTTGTAGACATCGGTGCGCAGGCAGATGGCCTTGCCGGCCATGGAGTCAGCGGCGCGCATGGCGACGCCGAGATTCATCACATAGCCGTCCACAAACGGGCTGACCCGCTCAATCATCTCAAACGGGTTTTCCAACCCGGGCACCGGAATGGCAACGGCATGGTCGAGCGGCAGGATGACGGTCTTCCCGTCCCGGAAAAAGGCTTCCAAATTTTCTTGGCGATTCATAAGTATGAGGCACGAATGGCGGCGGATGGCCGGGGTGTAAAGCGGAGAGTCCGAGAGGCCAGGGAGGGGCCGTTACTTCGCGATCTCGCCCATCAGGAATGTCTTGAGCGCGGCGGCAGCGGCCAGGGTCGTCGGGGTATCCACCGTGGCCGGCAAGCCGTGCACGACGGTGCCACTCACCTCTGCCCGGAAGGTCTTGCGGATATCCTGGAGGTTGGCTTCGCTGGGACCGCCGAGAACATGGACCTGCATGAGCCTTTCTTCCCGGTCCCGGCAGGCCGCGGCAAAGCGCTCCAGGCCGGTGCGGCCGTCGTTGTCCTTCACCCCAATCGGCACCCCCGCGAAGCGCAAGGTCACCGCCCGATTCTCGCCGGTGACGGCGTGGGCCAGCGACATCAGGGCCGCCAGCGCATGGCATTCGGCTTCCAATTTGGCGCGGTCGCCATACGGGGCTAGCACCAGGATGATCTCGCGCGGCCGGTGTTTGCCGGTGAGTTCGACATCCACATTCGCCAGTTCAAAACCGCCGGCCTGGAACGGCTCACGGCGGACCGCGTAGCCCATATTCTCCGCGCCCATCGACGAATCGAGGAAACTGGCCACCGCCGGCAATCGGCGATCCTCAGGCTGGCTCAGGACATCTCGCAGAATGCTGACGTAACGCTCCACCGAAGCAGCATTCAGATCCTGCCGAACCGCGGCCGCAAACTGGAAACTGCGCGCCTCCACGTGCTGCCTTTTCTGCCACCAGATGCCGAAGGAGGCGATGCCAAAGATGACGGTGCCGACGGGAAAAAAGACCAGCGCCGCGCGCAGAAGGCGACCCTGTTTCCGAGAAGAGGCTGGAGGTTCGTTTCCCATCACGGAATCATGAATTCAGACATCCCTGCACCACGGCCGCCGCGCGGCGGTAGGCGCCACCCTGGCCCAAGGTGGCGACGACGGCGGCAAGCTCCTGCTGCAGAACCGCCCGCCGTCTTTCGTTGGCCAGCAAATCGACCATTTCGGCGGCCAACGTATCACTGGTTAGGCCAGCCTGCACCAATTCGTGCACGACTTCTTCCTGCGCCAGCACGTTGATCATGCCGATGAGTTTGATGCGCACGACGGCTTTGGCCACGGCATAGGTGACTTGGTTGACCTTGTAAACAAGGGCATACGGCAGGCCGAAACAAGCTGCCTCCAGCGTCGCCGTGCCTGAGGCAACGGCGCCGACTTCGGCCCGCTGCATGAGGTCGTAGACCGTGCCGACCTCGATCCACATTTTAGCTTCCGGCATGCCCGCCCGATCCGCCATCAGGCGCATCTGGCCGGCGAGGCTTTCGTTGGCGGCGGAAACGGCAAAACGCACCTGCGGAAACTGCATCCGGATCGCCAGCGCCGCCTCCAGCATCACGGGAAACAAGCGCTTCACCTCGTTGAGGCGGCTGCCGGGAAACCAGCCGACGAGACCGGGTTCGCGTTCCCAGTTGCGGCGCAATGAAACGACCCTGTCGACCATGGGGTGGCCGGCGAACTCGGTGCGCAGGCCTGACTTTTCATAGAACTCTTTCTCGAAGGGAAAAATGCAGATCATGAGATCGAGCACCTTGGCCATGACTTTGACGCGTCCCTTCTTCCAGGCCCATACCTGCGGACTGATGTAGTAGATCAACTTGCCGCGGTAGCCGCCCCGCCGCAGCGCTTTGGCGATGCGGAGATTGAAGCCGGGATAGTCGACCAAAATCACGGCATCGGGCCGGGTACTCAGCACGTGGGACACGACGCCATTGAAGCGGCGCTTGAAGTAGCCGTACATCTTCAGCACCTCCCACAGGCCTACCACACCCGCGGTTTCCACCCAGTCATCGATCCCCTGCCCCGCCATCTCTCGCATGCGCGGACCGCCCAGGCCGCTGAACTCGGTTTCTGGATCAAGCGCCAAAAGTTCGCGCATCAAGCCCGCCGCGTGCGTATCCCCACTGACCTCTCCGGCGATGATGAACAGGTGACTCATGCGAGGGCTCAAGGCTTCGACTCAAGACTTTTTCCCAAAGCCTCATTCCTCTCGATCTGGTCAGTGATCTCCAGGGCGATGCGCACCGCTTCCGCGCCTTCCTGGCCGGAAACAACGGGCCGCTTGCCCTGGCGCGCGCATTCGACAAAGGCGGCGATCTCGAGCTTCAACGGCTCGTCCTTCTCCACTTCCACCTCTTCACGAACGATCTGCATGCCGTCCTTGCGGTAGATCCAGCCGCTTTGCTCCTGGTAATCCAATGACAAGTAGCTATCCTGCTGGAAGACGCGGATCTTGCGCATCTTTTCGGGGCTGATGCGGCTGGCGGTGATGTTGGCGACGCAGCCGTTGGCGAACTTCAAGCGCGCGTTGGCGATGTCCTCGCGCTTCGTCAGAACCGGGATGCCGACAGCGTCAATCTGCACCAGGGGGGACTTCACCAGATGCAGAACGATTTCGATGTCGTGGATCATCACGTCCAGCACGACGCCGATGTCCATGCTGCGATTCGGAAAGGGTGAAAGCCGATGCGCCTCAATGAAGCGCGGGTGATTCATCCGCTCTTCCAACTGGCGCAGCACGGGATTGAAGCGCTCAATATGCCCGACCTGCAGGATGACATTTTTTTCCTGGGCCAGGGCGATCAGGGCCTGGGCTTCAGCGTAGGACTCACTGATGGGCTTTTCCACCATGACATGAATGCCATGGTGCATGAGCGGCTCAGCCACTTTGCGGTGGTAGATGGTCGGCACGGCCACGGTGGCGGCATCGACCCGGGCGGCGAAGTCTTCCAGATCGGAGGCGGCCTGTGTGCCATATTGGGCGGCAAACTCAGCGGCGCGGGCCGCGTCCGCGTCATAAACAGCAGCGAAAGTCAGCAGACCGCCGCTTTTCGCCGCGATATCCGCCATGATGCGCGCGTGATTTTTGCCAATGGCGCCCACACCGGCCACGCCGATGCGAAAGGGTTGAGCTGTGGAATCCATCAAGCCACAGCGTTAGTGAGGGCAGGCGCATGAGGCAAGGAAAAGCAGTGCTCCGGCAGTTTTTAACGGCCGGGAAACCGGTTGCGGCAATCCCGGCGTGGTGTTAGCGAACCACCCCCCAACCCCTTTTAAAGGCGAATGAAAGCCCACCAACTGATCCAGGCCATCGGACCCGAACTGCGGCAGCAGATCATCACCTACGTACAAACCGATGAGCGGCCAGCCTACCGCGCCGTCATCACCTCCCTCGCGGGCCAGCGCAAGCTGCGCCCGCAATTCGTCCTGGAAAAATCCCGCGCCCAACAGGCCGAGTGGCTGGTGACGCAGCTCTCCGCCAAAAGCAACGATGCCGTGGCCGAGCAACTTCTGCAGATCTGGCTGCTCAAGTCCCAGCCGACGATGCTGACCACCTTCCTCGATGCCGTGGGCATCCCGCATGACGGCAAAGGCCAGGTGGACGAACTGCCGGAAGAGATCACCGAGGATAAAGCCAATGCCGGCATCCAGGCCCTGCTCGCCGCATTTCCAGCTCCGCAAGCCGCCCTATACCTGCACATGTTTCAGCTCCAGCGCGCCGACGGCTGGCCTGGCCTAACCAAAGCCATTGCTGACAATGATGCCGTGAAAATTTAATCGACCCAACCAGCCGTCATGAAGCCGCGATCCAGCCGAATCCTCCGAGAAATCCGCGCCGGCAAGCGCGCCACTGTCTTCAAGCTGAACCTGATCGATCCCCGCATCGTCGAACTTGCGGGTCTCTCAGGCGCCAGCGCCGTCTGGCTGTGCAACGAGCACGTTCCGAATGACTGGCTGAATCTTGAGCATCAGGTCCGTGCCGCCAAGCTGCATGACATGGACACGATCGTCCGCGTCAGCAAGGGCAGCTACAGCGAGTACGTGAAGCCGTTC
>JAXMIV010000274.1:0-4354 GCA_034377045.1 Prosthecobacter sp.
GCCCATGCACCCGTATGCGTTCGGTTTATTCATGATTTGGCAGATCGTTTACAACATCGCCGGCCACTCGGGTTATGAATTCCATCCCAGTTGGATCATGAAAACGCCGCTGCGTTTCCTCGCGAACACACCGACGAACCACATCATGCATCACGAGACGCTGCGTGGAAATTACGGATTGTACTTCAATATATGGGATCGCCTCATGGGCACCAATCATGCGAACTACGAAAAGCGGTTCCATGAGGTGACCACGAGGCCCAGAGGCGACGCCGGAAGTCTCACACCTCCAGCAGATCCCGCGCTTCCACCTGCCCCGGCGCAGGCCGCCCATACTCACTCGCCGTAACCCGGGCCAGGCCGACAAGGTGGCGCCAGCGGAAGGCAGGCCGCGTGCGATGAAACTCATCCCACACGGTCTGGTAGTACTTCTCAGCGTGCAGGGCGCCGTCCTCGCTCACCGCATAGCGCAGGAAAGTTTTGAAGGCCTCTTCGGCGGGAAGCCCAAGATCGCCGTAGCGCTGCACAATGGCACCGGCCTGCGCCTGCATATTGCCGCGAATCGCGGCGTCCAATTCCTCCAGCAGGTCCGGCCCTTCCTTCGCCTTGACGGAGCCCAACTGCCGCTTGTTCGGCACGGGCTCCCAGGCGAGGAAGTCGTTTCCACCCCGATCTCGCGCCACATGCCAGGCTCCAAGAATGAGGCAGGCAAAGCGATTTCTGCCGTGACTGACCTGCGACAGGTTCCGCCACGCATGCACCGAATCCGAAGCATGTACACCGATCGAGTCGCCGTGCACGCTGCCCACCGGCTTGCCCGGAGATTCCCACTCCGGACGCCGGCCGCGATCGCGCAGCAGCAATTGATTTGCGGCCAGTGAAATGGCCTCGCCGATTTCTCCCGGATCAAAGCCTTCGGCCAGGGCCGCGGCCACCGCGCCGGCAGCCTGCTCTGGCGAGCCGTTGAAAATGGTCTGGCTCAATTTGTCGACGAACGCATCCTCGGCACTGCGCGTGCCCGGGGCGCGGCCTAACAAATGATGCTCTTCCAAGAGCTTCGTCAGCAACTTGCCGTGCTCATCCCATTCCGCCCTGCGATAACTCTCCGCGTTCAGGCAGTACCGCAGCGACTGGCGCAGCAGCGTCTGCGCGTGTTCCTGACCAACGACATCCAATAGATCCCAGGCGCGGTATGGCAACACCGTGCGATGCACCTCAATGTTGTCCTGCACACAGTACAGCAAGGCATCAAAAGCGGCATCCTTGTTTTGCTGCACCAAAGTAGAGAAGAGCCGCTCCGCCTCCGCGCTGTCTTTGCGCCGCACCGCATTGTGGAGCTGATCCGCGGAAATGGGCTGCGCGTTCGCCATGGGCGGCACCGGATGCAGCACCTCGGCGTCATGACCGCCGTTGTCCTGGATGCGCGCCGTGTTGCGATACAACACTTTGAAGATGGGCAGCGCTTCCTCCTTCTCCGGCATCGACGCCGCCATCTTCAGCGCCGGGCTCAGAGCCATCAGCGTGTGGAAGCCGATGTAGTCCTCACCGCCAAAAGAACGCGCATTGGCCAGCGCCCCCGCGGCCAGCAGGCGCTGCAAGGGCACGCCTTTCTTGATCTGTGCGACCAGCGCCGGTTGCAGTTTGGCAGCCGCTGTGTCCTGCATCATCCGCACCAGCGGCTCCAGATTGCCAAACTCCAGCGCTTCCTCTTTCCCTTCGGCCAGCGCCGCCGGCGCCATGCCCAATTCCGACGCGAGCGCCGGACCAATCGTTGCCCATAGCGTGCCTTTGCCGACGTCCGCGAGGAACTCGCGGCGAGATTGCGGTTGCTTCATAAAAACCTCCTGGTTGGGGTGAAAATACGCTCCAGTCTCTCGATTCCTCACTGAATCGTCAATCTTATAGTACGTTAGGTGCTGAGCATGCGCCCGCGGCATGGTCAGACCCAGGACACGGCATTTTTCACGCCCCCGCTTTGTGACAGACTGCAACCATGAATCTGCATCAACTCGACCGCCTGATCGCCGCCAAACCGCCTTCCGAGCGGCAGCCCGCCATCTTCATCGGCCATGGCAGTCCCATGAACATCATCCGGGACAATGCCTTCACCCAATCCCTTAAGATCCTGGGACAACAATCTCCCCGGCCTGCGGCGGTGCTTGTCATCTCCGCGCACTGGCTGACGCCGAATGAAACACGCGTCTCCGTGAATCCGGAACCCGCCATCATTCACGATTTCGGTGGGTTTCCCGAAGAGCTCTATCAGCAACGCTACCCCGCGCACGGCCATCCCGCACTCGCCGGCGAAGTCGTCAAGCAAGTCACCTCGCTGAAGATTCATGAAGATCACGAGATGGGCCTGGATCACGGCGCATGGAGTGTCCTGCGCCACATCTGGCCCCAAGCAAACATCCCCGTGTTTCAGCTTTCCATCGACTACGCCGAGCCGCCGCAGTTCCACTACGATCTCGCCCGCCAATTGCAGAGCCTGCGCGATCGGGGCGTGCTGATCCTGGGCAGTGGCAATATCGTGCACAACCTGCGCCGCATTTCCTGGGAGGAGAATGATCCGCACACCCCCGAATGGGCTCAGGAGTTCGACACCTGGGCGAAGTCCAAACTCGAGGCCGGCGATCACCAGGCGTTGGTGAACTATGCCGCAGTTGGCGCCGCTGCCCACCTGTCTGTTCCCACCAACGACCACTACCTGCCGCTGCTCTACACCCTCGGCACGCTTGCCAAAGACGAAGGCATTCGCTTCACCTATGAGGGTTTCCAGAACGCCAGCATCTCCATGCGCTCACTGCAAAGCGTGGCTGCTTAAGGCGCCACCTTGATCTCCCCAAACTCCGCCCAGCATTCCTCCTTTGGGGCCCATGACTCGTCGCCGCCGCCATGGAAGGTCTCGAAATAAAGTCCGTCCACGCCAAAGCTGCCCACACTGCGCCATTCCATGTCCGTGTGTTCCACCATCAGCCGCTCGGGCTTGCCTTCCGTCGCGATCCAAACCCGCAGTTCACCATTGCGTTTGCCAACCGCATTCATCGTCACCCGCAGCCGCACCTTTACCGGACTGTCCGTGGGAAAGCGAAAGTCATCAGGAAACGAAAAACGGTCGCCATAGTCGCCCTCCTGATTTTTATGGTACACATAGGCCTCGCCCCGCCCATCCGTACGCCACATCAGACGCGCGGAGAAACCGTTGGCGCCATTCGCCCGCCGGCCGCCGCTGACATTGTCCGGACCCCCGCAAAGACCGGGGAGTTTGCCGCCTTTGACGAAATCGAAACCCGGACTGAAGCGCAGCGTGTAACTCATCTCCGCCGTTTCATGGGTTCCGATCGGAAAACGCCATCCCGCGCCGCCCTTTTCCGGTCCGATTTCGCCTTTGGCATACCGGACGCGTAGCCACTTTCCGCCGTCCCGCGCCGCCAAGATCACCCGGCCATCCCGAATGCCTCCTTCAAACTTGCAGCCCGGCCAATCCTGCTTCCACTGCGCCAAAGAATATTCACCCGCCTTGCCGGAAAAGGTGATTTGCAGGGGAAGGTCTGCCGCCAACGCCGGCGTACTGCACAGGCCGAAGAAGACGGCACACAGAGCTCTCAAAAACGGATGCATGGTGACGAGTAACGCGAAGAAGGGTTCGTCACCAAACAAAATTCGCCCCTGCCGTTGCCATCTCTCCCACTGGCTACGCATGACCGCCAAACGTGGTTGAAGGTTGCGATTATTAAATGGGCGCTCAATTCGGGTCCAGGTGATCGGGCAGGTTGTCATTGTCCCGATCCCAGGGAAGCGCATCTTCCAGGTCGGGACGCGCATCACCATCCACATCGCTGCCTGCCTTCAAAAAGAGCTGGAGCAGGGGCTTCGCCGCCTCGGCATCGCGGAGCATTTGCCAGAGGAAGCGCACGCACTCGGCGCGGTTCAGAGGTTCCGACTTGCGCTGAGACAAGACGGGACTGGGCTGAAAATCCAAGGCCAGCGCCCAGCGGTTCAGGGTGCCCCAATCGACCGGTTGATCGGGGTGGAAAGTGGGTTGCTGAGCCGCGAAATCACCCCAGGCGATCAGGGATTCAATCAGCGGCCGATCGGAATCACCCGCTGGGACATCCCCATAACGAGGCGCCTCTTTGAGGGGAATCCAAGGCTTGGCCAACGCGGTGCTGCGATGCAGTTTGGCCAAGGCACGAGCGAGTTCCCGGCGCGTGACAACTTTCTCGGCATCGAAGTCGAGGCTGTTCGCGTCCGCCGACCAGATGCCGTACATGGCGAGCATGTTGGCAGCCTCAAAATGTGACACGTCCGGCGAGATGTCCTGCCAAGGCCAAAGCAGGATGCCAGGTCCACC
>JAXMIV010000275.1:0-9106 GCA_034377045.1 Prosthecobacter sp.
GTCTAACAATGAAGATGCGTTTTTGGCGCTGACCTTCGATGCCCGCGACATTCAATACCTGGGCAAGATCGGCGAGGCCTCGCTCGCCCATGGTGATTTTGTGTTTGCGGTGAGCGACGGCATGGGCGGCGCGAACTCCGGGGAGTTTGCCAGCCGGATCGCGGTGGAGCAGATCACGAAGCTGCTGCCGCGCAGCTACAAACTGGCGGCCCAGCACATGGAGGCCGGCATCAGCGACGCGCTGGAAGAGATCTTTGGCCGCGTGCACGAGGAGATGAACCGGATCGGCCGCTGCTACGAAGAGTGTTCCGGGATGGGGGCGACCTTGACCCTGGCCTGCTTCACCCCGGGCTGGATGCACTTCGCGCATGTCGGTGACAGCCGCATTTACTACCTGCCCGCCGGTGGCGCCATGAAGCAAATCACGCAGGATCACAGCTACGTGGGGTGGCTGCGGCGGCAGGGAAAACTCAACGAACGGGAGGCGCGGGTGCACCCGGCCAGGAATGCCCTGAATCAGGCGCTGGGCGCCGGGCATCAAGAGCTGGTGCCGCACCTCGGGGCCGTGCGTTGCCAGGCCGGCGACCAGTTTTTGCTGTGCACGGACGGCATCACGGACGGTCTCTGGGATCAGCGCCTGGAAGAGTACCTGAGCGCGGCGCTGGGGGACATCCCGAAGGCTTTCCGCATCGTTGCGCAGGCGGTGGCGGAGTCAGGCCGGGATAACTGTACGGCGGTGGTGGTGGAGCTTTGAGGGGGCTACTTCCATTCCGGCTGCCGGCGATTGAGGCATTCGGAGAGCCAGCGGACGAGGTCGGAGATGGCTTCGTGCTTTTTGCGCAGGGTGGAAAGCGCCGGCCAGTCGATGTGATGGCGCGGCGCGGAGGCGGTGATTCTTTGGATGCGCAACTGACCCTGCACGGCCTCGAACTCGGCGGCGCTCATGGCGTGGAGTTCGCGCACGGAAGGCAAATCATCGAGGGCATCGGCAGTGATGCCGAGGCGGCTGATGCCGACGCCGACCTGATTGCCGAGCCCGCGCAAGGCATCGACGAGGGCTTCGTCACTCAGGGGCTCGGCGATGACTAGTTCGCTTTGCAAGGTCCAGCGGGTGGCGCTGAGAGCCTGGAAGAACTCGGCGGAGAAGTTGTCGAGTGTCAGGCCTAACTTCAATTGCACACCACTGAGGTTGACTTCGGGAGCGCCGAGGTGGCGGCGGAGATCGAGCATGGCGGCATCGAAACGTGTCACCTCATCGGCGCCGGTTTCGAGATCCCATTCCGCGGTGATGAGGTCGGGGATATCCCAGAGGCCTTTGACCTCAAGAGGCGCGCCGTCGCGGCCGTTGATCTGGAAGGGATATTGGGAGCGCAGCAGGGAGAGGCGTTCGTAGATGACGAGAAGGCGCTGGAAGCGCTGCTGCATCACGTCTTCGTCCACATCACTGCCGCCAAAGAGGAGGCGGCCGCCGCCGGCGGGGAACAGGTGTTTCTTTTGGCGCTGATAATAACCCTGGCCCTGATCCACCTTGGCGATGGGCGAGGTGGAGTCGTAGGAGAGGATGGAAAAGTGATAGCGCAGCGTGGCGTCGCTGTAGTCGTCGCCCAGGCGCAGCCGCACCAGGCGAATCAGCTCCGTGCCCTTGATGGCATCGTCCGGATTGTCCGGGAGGATTTCCGGCAGGATGTTTCGAAGTTGTTCGCGCAGGTTCATTCCATCGGGAGGGGAAGAGGCAGGCTCTTAAATGCAGGATGCAAGAGGCGAGCCAGTTTGGTCAAGGTGGAATGTGGAATTATGTGGGGCTGGCGTATGCGTGGCCGGCGGGATGGAGGGTGGGTTGGGCCATGCTGCGGTTTTTTTTGACAGGATTCACGGGATTTTGACGGATTGACAGGATTTCGAGATGAGAGATGACGGGCAGGCTGCCGCGAGGCATCGCTATTGCAGTGGTCGGGATTGTTTGCTTGACTTTCATGTCGCCTGACCCCAGTTCCCGGTCGATTGGTGGTCAAACATAGTTAGGCCAACCGGACCCCTCACCTAACCTCTCCCCGCAGGCGGGGAGAGGGATATGAATTTGCGGCGCTTCATCGATGGGACACCTTTGAAACGTCCTTGGCACTGGCGGGCTGCCAGTTTCACGTCCCTCGCTCCATGAAATGGGGAGAGTCAGGCGAGGGGCTGGGGAGGTGCAGGCTCGCTTGGCTTCATTCTTTTACTCTCCCGCATGCGGGCGCTGGTGGGCGGGGCCGCCTTGGCGGGAGAGGTTGCGGGCGGTATTCACGAGGCCGACGTGGGAGAAGGCTTGGGGGAAATTGCCGAGCAGGCGGTTGGTGCGCGGATCGACTTGTTCGGAGAGGAGGCCGAGATCGTTGCGGATGGCGAGCAGGCGCTGGAAAAGCGCGCGTGCTTCGTCGTAACGACCGGCGAGGGCGTAGTTGTCGGCGAGCCAAAAGGTGCAGAGGAGCAGCGCGCCTTCGCCCGGAGGAAGGCCATCGACATCCGAACACTCTTCGCTGCGGTAGCGAAGGACGAAGCCGTTGACGAGCAATTCGCGCTCAATCGCGGCGATGGTGCCGCACATCCGCGGATCATCGGCGGGGAGGAAGCCGACGAGAGGGATCATGAGGAGGCTGGCATCGAGAGCCTCGCCGTCATAGACCTGAACGAAGGCATTCTTTTCGCGGTTGAAACCACGGTCGAGGATTTCGCGCTGCAAGGCGTCGCGATGCTGCCGCCAGCATTCGACCGGACCGTCGTGGCCAAAGTTTTCAACCGCCTTCACGGCCCGGTCAAAAGCGACCCAGGCCATGAGCTTGGAGTGGGTAAAATGGCGGCGGGGTCCGCGCACCTCCCAGATGCCTTCGTCGGGCTCATGCCAGGCAGTTTCGAGGAATTTGAGCAGGGCCCGTTCAAGCGCCCAGGCATGCGGCGGGGCGACGATGCCGGCGCAGCGGGCCTGGTGCATGGAGTCGATCACCTCGCCATAGACATCGAGTTGGAATTGACAGAAGGCGGCGTTGCCGACACGCACGGGTTTCGAGCCTTCATAGCCGGGAAGCCAAGGCAGTTCGTATTCGTCGAGGCGGCGTTCGCCGGCGGGGCCGTACATGATTTGCAGTTTGCTGGGATCGCCGGCGACCGCGCGCAGCAGCCAGTCGCGCCAGGCGCCGGCCTCATCGGTATGGCCGCTGAGTATGAGCGTGTAGAGAGAGAAGGTGGCATCGCGCAGCCAGCAGAAGCGATAGTCCCAATTGCGGACACCGCCGATGTGCTCAGGCAGTGAGGTGGTGGCCGCCGCGACGATGCCGCCGGTGGGCGCGTAGGTGAGCGCTTTGAGGGTGATGAGAGAGCGTTCGACCACGTCGCCCCATTCACCTTCGCATTTGGCATCGGCGACCCAAGCGCGCCACCACGTTTCTGTTTCGGCAATCTTGGCGAGGGCCTTGCCGCGCTGTTCCGGTGGCCGGTGGGAGGCATGCCAGAGCAAGTCGAAGGCGAGGATCTGGCCTTCGCAGATTTCGAATTCGGCAACCGTGGTTAGGTCCTCGCCATGGGTTTCGACATCGGACCAAAAGCTGAGGGCATCCGGACCGGCGATGGCTTCGAGGCGGTCGTCTTGACGGCGAATCCAGGGGACGATGGAACCGTAGTCAAAACGGATGATGAGCCGCATCTTCATCTTCACGCGGCCGCGCACGCTTTGCACGACACGGACGACATTGGCATCGTGTTCGCGCGGCGGCATGCAATCAATCAGACGCACACAGCCGTCGGCGGTTTCAAACTCGGTTTCCAGGATGAGGGTGCCTGGGCGGTAGGCCCGGCGAGTGGCGACAAGCGGCTCATCAGGGGCGATTTGCCAGCAGCCATGCTGGTCGTCGCCAAGCAGTGCGGCAAAGCAGGCGCCGGAATCGAAACGCGGCAGGCAGAGCCAGTCGATGGAGCCATTGCGCCCGACGAGCGCGACGGTCTGCGTATCGCCATTGATGCCGTAGTCTTCGATCTTCAACATAGAGACATCGCGGCGGGGATGGACGGTGGATGTTAGGGGGCTTCGTCCGTCGGACAGAAGGTTTTTTAGCCTTATTCAGGCCGATTGCTATTGTTTGGCATCAAAAAGAGTGATAGCATGGAATTAGATGCTTTAATCATGAGACACGCAAATGCCATGCAGATTCATTTGGAGGACATTCACGCTCTGACGGAATTCCAGCGCAATGCCAAGGCCCACCTTTCGCGGGTCAATAAAACGGGCAGGGCCAAGGTCTTGACGGTAAATGGTAAGGCTGAAGCGGTATTGATGGGCAGGCGTTCGTATGAGCAAATGGTGGAGGCGATGGAGGAACTGGAGACGCTCAAATCAATCCGACGTGGTTTGGATGAGATGGAAGCAGGCAAGACCATTGACGCGGCAATCGTGCATCAAAGATTACGGAAGCTATGAGCAGCCTGCGGGTTGAGTACACGTCCGGCGCGCAAAAAGAGATTGAGGAGTCGTACGTCTGGATCAAGGAGAGAGCACCGCAGGCGGCTGAAAAGTGGCGGGACGAATTGATCGGCAAGGTTGAGTCGCTTGCCGTGAATCCGCTCCGGCATCCGGTCGCTCCCGAAAGTGAAAAGTTCTCCCGGGAGATCAGGCTGATGTTGTTCAGGAAGAGACGCGGGCAGTTCAGGATTTACTACACGATCGACAAGAAACGCGTGGTGATCTTGTCGGTGCGACGTTCATTCCGAAAGCCCCTAGAAGAAGGAGATTTGCCACTTTAGCAACCAATCACTTCTTCAACCGATACGTCGTTCTGCGGCTGTTGAGCCAGCGGACGCCGAACATGTCGGTGGTGGCGCGGAGGGCGCGATTGCCGAAGCCGTATTTGCTGACGCCGTGGACGCGGGGGCGGTGGTTGACGGGCATTTCGGTGACGCGGTAGCCCATGTTGCGAATGAGGGCGGGGATGAAGCGATGCATGCCGTTGAAGAGCAGCAGGGCTTCGCGGCAGGGGCTGCGCATGACCTTGAGGGTGCAGCCGGTATCGCGGACATGGTCGCCAACGAAGCGGGAGCGGACGAAGTTGGCGATGCGGCTTTGCAGGCGCTTGAAGGGGGTGTCTTTGCGGTGGGCGCGGTAGCCGCAGACGAGGTCGAAACCTTCGTCGAGTTTGGCGATCATGGCGGGGATGTCCTTGGGGTCGTTCTGCAGGTCGCCATCGAGGGTGACGATGACGGCGCCGCGGGCGCCATGGATGCCGGCATGCATGGCGGCACTTTGGCCGGCGTTTTTTTCAAACTGCAGGAGGCGGACGCGGTCGCCGGGTTCAACGCGCGCGACGGTGGCATCGGTGGAGCCGTCATCGACGAGCACGAGTTCATAGTCCTGTCCGGCGAGGACGGCGGCGATCTGGTGCTGGAGTTCGACGACGTTGCCCTCTTCGTTATAGAGCGGGACGATGACGGAGATGGCGGGGGAGGGGGGCATCGGGTGGCGGTGGACTTGGGGGCGGTGGGCGGTGGGCGGTGGGCGGTGGGCGGTGGGAAAGAGCTTTTCTCGTGTTGGCGGACCGGCCCCTCACCCTAGCCCTCTCCCCGCAAGCGGGGAGAGGGAAGGGGGCTTTGGACTGCGTGAATGATGCGGTGAGGAGCGGCTGATAATGATGGGCTAGGGTTGGCGCATGGTGATGATTTCGGGGGCGCGGCGGCGGGCGCCGATGTAGACGGGGGAGCGTTGCTGTTCGAACCAGGGGTGGCGGGTTTCGATGCGGGTGTTGTAGGCGGCGAAGTGCCAGGGGCCGTCTTCGGTGCGGATGCTGTATTGGAGGGCGCGGCCGCCATCGAGGAGGGTGGCGTGCTGGAGATCGAGTTTGCGAGCCAATTCGGTGACTTCGGCGACGTTCATGACGCCGCCGTCACCGGAAAGGATGAAGACGATGGTGCCGTCGCGGCGCATGCCGGCGAGAGCGCGGTAGGTGATCTTGGAGCCGTCGAAGAAGCGGTCGGGCTTCAATTCCACATAAGGAAAGACGGTGTGGTTTTTCATGACGGAAGGATAACCCTGCGCGCCTTCTTCGATGGGGCCGGGGACTTCATCGACCAGGGAGCGGGGGCCAAACCAGGGGCGGCCACCCTTGACGAAAAAGGCGCCGCTCCATTCGGGGAAGGAGGGATTGACCTGCATGCCCTCATGCCAGACCCAGCCGAGCGGCTTGCCTTTGGGATCACGGAAGTTGGCGGTGATGGCGAACCAGAGGTTGTCGCTTTCGAGGCGTTCGGCGGCGGTGGTGAGCGCGAACTTGGGACGGAAGGTGGTCATGAACTCGAAGTGTTCGGGCGCGAGTGTCACCACATGCACCTGCGCGCCGAGGAGCTTTTGCGCGATGCCGCTGAGGATGCCGTCGGAGCGCCGGACGTTGATCGTGGACCAGCGGAGGCCGGTTTCGCTGTGGCGTTCGATGAGCGCCTGATGAAGGTCGGCGGGGGTGAGGGCTGAGAGGAGTTTCCAGACACCGCGGCGTGAACGAACCTGGAGGCTTTGCTTCGAATCGCGGACACTGAGGGCGACGAGGTTGCTGCCGAGATTGAAGTACCACTCACCAGCCACCCAGAGCACAACCATCCCCGCCAGCAGTACCAGCAGCAGGGATTTGAGGCAGCCGCGTTTTTTTTCAGCCATGGCTCGGGAAAGAAAAGTGAGCGCTGATGATGCGCCAGTTTGCCGGGTAGTCAAAGCCGCGTCTGCCCCATTGGGGGGAGGGCTCGGCCACGGTCTCGTTACATTTTCGCGGTTTCCCCTTTAATCACGCGGCACGGGCTGAAATGTCTCGGCTCTGGAGAGCCGAGGTACGCTCCGGAAAGTACCTTGCCTTCCCAGAGGCGAGGCCGCTGTACCCATTGGCTTCTCCCTCACTCAACGACTCGGCTCTGGAGAGCCAAGCCAGGGACGGGAAGTTTGTGCACGCGCACATCACCAGCGGTTTTCGGACCAAGCTCAGCGCGGACCGCAAGACGCTGAATCTGGGCCTGCTGTGCGTTTCACTTTGACCGGGACTGAATTTTGCCGGCGGTCGTAAGATGCCGTGGATTGTCTTGCCACGGGCTGCGGCAATTCGTAGGGTTTGGAGGAATTCCGCCTAACCAATCGAATCACCAACCATCCACTATCCCACCATGTCACCGTACCTTGGCGAACTTTTAGGCACCATGATCCTCGTCCTCCTCGGTGACGGGGTGGTGGCAAATGTCGTGCTCAACAAAACCAAGGGGCAAAGCTCCGGCTGGATCGTGATCACGGCGGGATGGGCGTTTGCGGTGACGGTGGCGGTGTATTGTGTGAATCCGATCAGCGGAGCGCATCTGAACCCGGCGGTGACGCTGGGCATGGTGGCGATCGGCAAGTTCGCGTTTGCGCAGGCGCTCGGCTACATTGCGGCGCAGATGGCAGGCGCTGTCCTGGGCGGTATGCTGGTGTATCTGGCGTATCTACCGCATTGGCGGGAAACGGCGGACCCAAGCAGCAAACTGGCTGTCTTCTGCACTGCTCCGGCGATCCGGCACACGGTGGGCAATTTGATCTGCGAGATCATCGGCACGGCCATGCTGGTGCTGGGAGTGCTGGCGATTCTGTCACCGGCGAACCTTTTGCCCGGGTCCGGATTTGATACGGGCTTTGCGCCAGCGCTGGTGGGCCTGCTGGTCTGGTCGATCGGGCTGTCCCTGGGCGGTCCGACGGGTTATGCGATCAACCCCGCGCGCGATCTGGGACCGCGTATTGCCCACATGCTTTTGCCGATTCCGGGCAAAGGCGGCTGCGATTGGGGCTATGCGTGGATTCCGGTGGTGGGGCCGATCATCGGCGGCATCGTGGGAGCGCTGATTTATCAGGGGCTGTGGCCGGTGGTGACCACTCCTTAAAGCGTTGATCCGAGCGTGGCAGCTAAATCTTGTACTCCGGATAAAACGGATTGTGCGCTTTCTCTTCGCCGACGGTGGTGAGGGGACCGTGGCCGGGGCAGATGATGGTGTCGTCAGGGAGGGAGAAGATTTCTTTCCTGTTGGTGGTTAGGGCGTCGATGTAGGAGACGGCACCGCCGCCCATGGAACTGGCAAAGAGGGCATCGCCGACAACGGCGAGGGGCCGGGCGAGACCGTGGATGACATACGTGGTGCCGCCTTTGGAGTGCCCCCAGGTGGAGCGTGATTCGATCTTCAAACTGCCCAATTCCCAGGCCACACCGGGGCTGAAAGTTTGAGCGTCTTCGTGAGGTTCGCGTTCGCTGACAAGAATCTCGGGCGCGGAGAGTGTGTCGATGTCGGCGACATGGTCCGGGTGAGTGTGGGTGAGGAAGAGGTAGCGCAGTTTGAGGTTCATCTCGCGAATCTTGTCCACCATGGGTTGAGCATCGGTGCCGGTATCAAAGGCTGCCGCTTCACGGGTGGCGGGATCCCAGATGAGGTAGGCGTTCACCGTCATGTCATGGTAGGGAGTGTTGAACTGTGCCAATCCCGCGAGGTTAACGGGTTCGGGATACCAACCGTTCTCGGCCATGATTTCGAGGGACGGACCGTGAAGTCCCAGAATTGGCGCCAGACGGTGCAGGGTCTGGATGTCCGGGGCGCCGGCTTTGACGGCTTCGACGGCGGCTTCGCTAACCCGCGCCATATCCGCGAGGGCTTGGTTAGACAAGCCGAGGCCGCGTTGGGCCTTGCCGACGACGTCCCCAAAGAGGTCTTCGAGTGGTATGTTCATACCAGGTACTGAAGACGGTCATGAAGATCGGGCAAGCGACAATCCCGCGGGATTACGGCGGCAGGCGCAGGGCTTGGGAATCTTCCGGGCTGCTGCCATTGAACTTTTTCGGCTCCTTGACGCCTTGCCAATCCTGAACGGGGACTGAGATGGCTTCGATCCGTTTCCAATGGCTGATGCCCAGCACGAATATCGCCGCATCGGCAACGAGGATGACCATGGCGACAATGATGGCGTACTTTTTGACGCTCTCGTCGAGCACCTTGTTGCGATTGACAGAGAAACGATCGGCCTGGGAAAACATGGCCTGATAGAGCCGCCGCCACTGGCGCGGTTCACGGGCAATGAGGAAGATCCACAGAAAGA